>JABDQZ010000020.1 GCA_013041975.1 Gammaproteobacteria bacterium | reverse complement strand
CCTCTGGTGTATAAGCCGGTTTTTTTCAATTTTCACAGGAGGGGCTTATGTCCTCACGCAGAGAACTCGCCAATGCCATTCGTGCATTAAGTATGGATGCCGTACAAAAAGCCAATTCAGGTCACCCCGGTGCACCGATGGGTATGGCTGATATTGCTGAAGTCTTGTACAACGACTACATGAATCACAACCCGGCCAATCCTGCCTGGGTAGATCGTGATCGTTTTATCATGTCTAACGGCCATGGTTCCATGCTGCCTTACTCCTTATTACATCTGACTGGCTACGAGCTGCCGATTGAAGAGCTGCAAAACTTCCGTCAGTTGCACTCCAAAACGCCTGGTCACCCTGAATACGGTTACGCACCCGGTATTGAAACCACTACCGGCCCACTGGGTCAGGGTATTAGCAACGGCGTGGGTATGGCGATTGCTGAAAAAGCACTTGCGGCACACTTCAACCGTGACGGCCATGAAATCGTTGACCACAATACCTACGTATTCCTGGGCGATGGCTGTCTGATGGAAGGTATTTCCCACGAGGCCTGCTCACTGGCTGGTACACTGGGTCTGGGCAAGCTGGTTGCATTCTACGATGACAACAACATCTCCATTGATGGTGAAGTGGAAGGCTGGTTCACTGATGACACGCCAAAACGTTTTGAAGCCTATGGCTGGCACGTGGTTGCAGGTGTTGACGGTCACGATGCCGACGCTATCAAGAAAGCGGTAGATGAAGCCCGTTCTGTTACCGACAAACCTTCTATCATCTGCTGCAAAACCACTATTGGTTTTGGCTCTCCAAACAAAGGCGGCAAAGAAGAATGTCATGGCGCTCCCCTGGGTGAAGAAGAAATCAAACTGACCAAGGAAGCACTGGGTTGGGAGCATGATGCATTTGTCATTCCTGAAGAAATCTATGCCGGTTGGAATGCCAAAGAAAAAGGCAAAGCGGCAGAAGAGGCCTGGAATGAGAAATTTGCTGCTTATGAAGCTGAGCACCCGATGCTGGCACAGGAATTTGTTGCCCGCATGAATGGTGATCTCGGTAAAGACTGGGAAGCCCAGGCTGATGCCTTCATCAAGTCTGTTGCTGAAAAGGGTGATACCATCGCTTCACGCAAAGCCTCTCAGAATGCCATCGAAGGTCTGTCCGGTTTTACTCATTTCATGGGTGGTTCTGCTGACCTGGCCGGTTCAAACCTGACTATCGTATCCAACTCTGTACCAATGCGCGCTGACACGGCAGATGCCAACTACCTGAACTACGGTGTTCGTGAGTTCGGTATGGCAGCGATTATTAACGGTATCTCACTGCACAGTGGTTTTGTACCTTACGGTGCAACCTTCCTGATGTTCTCTGAATATGCACGTAATGCCCTGCGTATGGCAGCACTGATGCAGATTCAGCACATTGAAGTCTTTACTCATGACTCTATCGGTCTGGGTGAAGATGGTCCTACGCATCAGCCAGTCGAACAGACTGCAACCCTGCGTATGATTCCTCGCATGTCTGTATGGCGTCCTTGTGATGCTGTTGAAACGGCAGTTGCCTGGAAAGCCGCGGTTCAGAAAAACAACGGCCCGACTTCATTGATTCTGTCTCGTCAGGGCCTGGCTCACCAGGATCGTAGTGACGCACAGATCACTGATATCGCCAAGGGTGGTTACATCCTGAAAGACAGTGATGGTGCTCCAGAAGCCATCGTGATCGCAACCGGTTCAGAAGTTGGCCTGGCGATGGAAGCAGCTGCGGCATCTGGCAAGAATGTACGTGTTGTATCCATGCCGGCTACTGATGTATTCGATGCACAAGATGCTGATTATAAAGAATCTGTGCTGCCATCTTCAGTCACTGCACGTGTTGCGGTAGAAGCGGGTGTTACCGGTTTCTGGCAGAAATATGTTGGCCTGCAGGGCAAGGTTATCGGTATCGATACTTTCGGCGAATCTGCGCCGGCTGGTGACTTGTTCAAACACTTCGGCTTCACTGTTGAAAACGTTGTTGCTGCAATCAACGAAGCTGGTTAATCAAATCATTATTCGAAAGTCTCCCTGCTGATTACAGGCAGGGAGCAATTTTTAAATAAAATTTTCAGGAGAAAAGTTTATGAGTATTAAAGTTGGTATTAACGGTTTTGGCCGTATTGGTCGTATGGCTTTCCGTGCTATCGCTAAAGATTTTTCTGACATCGAAGTTGTTGGTATCAACGACTTGCTGGATGCTGACTACCTGGCATACATGCTGAAATACGATTCTGTTCACGGTAACTTTGACGGTGAAATCGCTGTTGACGGTAACAACCTGGTTGTTAATGGTAAAACCATTCGTCTGACTGCAGAACGTGATCCTGCCAACCTGGCATGGGGCGACATCGGTGCTGACCTGGTAATCGAATGTACCGGCTTCTTCCTGACTGAAGAAACCTGTCAGAAACATATCGATGCTGGCGCCAAGAAAGTTGTCATGTCTGCACCTTCCAAAGACGGCACTCCAATGTTTGTTTATGGTGTTAACCATGAAACCTACGCTGGTCAGAGCATCATTTCTGCAGCTTCCTGTACTACCAACTGTCTGGCACCTGTTGCCAAAGTCCTGAACGACAAATGGGGTATCAAACGTGGTCTGATGACTACTGTTCACGCTGCAACTGCTACCCAGAAAACAGTTGATGGTCCTTCCATGAAAGACTGGCGCGGTGGTCGTGGTATTCTGGAAAACATCATTCCATCTTCTACGGGTGCTGCCAAAGCTGTTGGCGTTGTACTGCCAGAACTGAATGGCCTGCTGACCGGTATGGCTTTCCGCGTTCCTACTTCTGACGTTTCGGTTGTTGACCTGACTGTTGAACTGAACAGCGATGCTTCTTACGATGACATCTGTGCAGCCATGAAAGAAGCTTCTGAAACTCCAGGAATCGGTGACACCCTGGCATACACTGATGAGAAAGTTGTTTCCACTGACTTCCGAGGTTGTGGTTCTTCTTCAATCTTTGATGCTGGCGCCGGTATCGCATTGGACAGCACTTTCGTGAAAGTGGTTTCCTGGTACGACAACGAGTACGGCTACACCTGTAACATGCTGCGTTTCGTCGAGCACGTTTCAGCAAACTAAGCTGATGTAATTCTTTCCCTGGCGGTTTTTCGTCAGGGAAAGTACCCATAGTTTTCAAAATTCTCTTTACAGAGAATTTTGGTAAACCGATTTACCAAAATTCTTTGAAATACAAACGGAGTAACGATATGTCTTTCATCAAACTCACCGATCTTGATCTTGCCGGTAAACGCGTTCTGATCCGCGCTGACCTGAACGTTCCAGTCAAAGACGGCAAAGTCACTTCTGATGCCCGTATTACTGCTTCCATGCCTACCATGGAACACTGTGCCAAGGCTGGTGCCAAGGTTATGGTGATGTCTCACCGCGGTCGTCCTGAAGAAGGTGTGGTTGATGAAGAAAATTCCATGCAGCCAATTGCTGAAGACATGTCTGCAAAACTCGGCAAAGATGTTCGCCTGATCAAGGATTATCTCGACAATACGCCTGCAGTGGCCGATGGAGAGATTGTCCTTTTTGAAAACGTTCGTTTCAACGAAGGCGAAAAGAAAGATAACGAAGAACTGGCTAAAAAATACGCTGATCTTTGCGATATATTCGTCATGGATGCCTTTGGTACAGCTCACCGTGCCCAGGCTTCTACTCATGGTGCCGGTAAGTTTGCTCCTGTCGCCTGTGCCGGCCTGTTGCTTGCTGACGAACTGGATAACCTGGGCAAAGCACTGGCAGAGCCTGCGCGTCCGATGGTTGCCATTGTTGGCGGTTCAAAAGTTTCTACCAAGCTGACCGTTCTGGAAGCGTTGTCTGAAAAAGTTGATCAGCTGGTTGTAGGTGGTGGTATTGCCAATACATTCCTGAAAGCCATGGGTAACAACGTTGGTAAATCTCTGTGTGAAGATGACCTGGTTGATACTGCCAAGATGCTGGTTGAAAAAATGGAAGCTCGTGGAGCTAATATTCCTATTGCTACTGATGTTGTATGCGGCAAGGAATTCAGCGAAACCGCAGAAGCTACTTTAAAAGCAGCGGGTGATGTTGATGATGACGATATGATTTTTGATATCGGTCCTGATTCTGCCAAAGAGCTGGCTGACATTATTGAAAAAGCAGGCACTGTTGTCTGGAATGGCCCGGTTGGTGTATTTGAATTCGATCAGTTTGGTGCAGGCACCAAAACTGTCTCCATGGCTATCGCCGATTCTGATTGCTTCTCACTGGCTGGCGGTGGTGACACGATTGCAGCAATTCAGAAATATGATATTTACGACAAGGTTTCCTATATTTCGACAGCTGGTGGTGCTTTCCTGGAATACCTGGAAGGCAAGACTCTGCCAGCTGTTGCCATGCTTGAAGAGAAAGCGGCAAACAGTTAATTGAAAGAAGAAACAGCTATCAAGGCTGTTTCTTTGCTTTTAATCCCTGAAAAGAATTGAGATAGATTTATGCAAAAACGCACGAAAATTCTTGCAACTATGGGCCCGGCAACGGATGACCCGAAGGTTGTTGATGAGTTGATTGCTGCCGGGATTGATGTGGTCAGAATCAACCTGTCGCATGGTAACCATGAAGAGCATTCACATCGTGCTGAAACGGTAAGAAACCGCGCGCGTGCCAGTGGCCGCCAGATTGGTGTGCTTGCTGATCTTCAAGGGCCAAAAATCCGCATCGGCCGTTTTGTTGATGGCGTCATTGATCTGAATGAAGGTGACAAGTTCACCCTCAACATGGAACTGGGTATCAACGATGGTGATGTTCACCAGGTCGGCGTCACCTATCCTGCACTGGCTGAGGATGTTGCACGTGGTGATACTCTGTTGCTGGATGATGGTGCCGTCGTACTCTGGGTTTCTGAAGTCGATGGTCCCCTGGTGCAGTGCAAGGTTGTTGTCGGCGGCAAGCTATCCAATAACAAAGGCATCAACAAGCAGGGTGGTGGCCTTTCCGCGGGAGCGCTGACTGAAAAAGACCGTGAAGACATCAAGTTCGCAGCAGCTATTCAGGCTGACTATCTTGCGGTTTCCTTTGTGCAGAGAGCTGATGATGTGATTGAGGCTCGACGCTTGCTGCGAGAAGCGGGTGGTCAGGGTGATATCGTTTCCAAGATTGAACGTGCAGAGGCGCTAGACAACATTGATGAGATTATCGAGGCTTCGGATGTCATCATGGTCGCCCGTGGAGACCTGGGTGTTGAAGTCGGTGATGCAGAATTACCGGAAATTCAAAAGCTTCTGATCAAGAAAGCGCGCCAGATGAATACGGTGGTTATTACTGCTACCCAGATGATGCAGTCAATGATAGCCAGCCCGATACCGACACGTGCTGAAGTATTTGACGTGGCCAATGCGGTGATGGATGGTACCGATGCAGTGATGCTTTCGGCTGAAACAGCAGCGGGAAAATATCCCGTTAAAACTGTAGAAGCAATGGACAGGGTGTGTCGTCAAGCGGAAAAAACCAAGACAGTTATTGAATCAGATCACCGTCTGCATACGGTCTTTGGCAGAGTGGATGAAGCGATTGCCATGTCGACCATGTACACCGCCAACCATTTGGGCGTGACAGCAATTGCTGCTTTGACTGAATCTGGCTCTACACCCAAATGGATGTCACGTATATCATCTGGTATCCCCATTTATGCGATGACTTCTCATGTCTCTACTCGTAGAAAGGTGACCATGTACCGTGGTGTATACCCGGTGAGTTTTGATGTGACTGGCATGAACAGCCAGAAAGCCAACGAAGAAGTAATCGAAGAGCTTGAACGTCGAGGGGCCGTCCGTAATGGTGATCTGGTTGTCATTACCAAGGGTGATTTAAATGGTGTCGAAGGTGGCACCAATGTGATGAAAGTTTTACGGGTTGGGGAACATATGTTGCCTAATCTGCGTGATTAATACACTAATTTATTTAACAGTGAGGAGATAAACATGGCTTTGATTTCCATGCGTCAATTACTCGATTATGCGGCAGAGAATGATTTCGGTATGCCAGCATTCAACGTTAACAACATGGAGCAGGTTCACGCGATCATGCAGGCAGCTGATGCTGTTGATGCTCCTGTTATCATGCAGGGTTCTGCAGGAGCTCGTTCCTATGCGGGCGAACCATTCCTGCGTCACCTGATTTCTGCGGCTATCGAAATGTACCCGCATATTCCTATCGTTATGCATCAGGACCACGGTTCCGAGCCTGCGGTATGTCTGCGTTCCATTCAGTCTGGTTTCAGCTCTGTGATGATGGACGGCTCGCTGATGGCTGATATGAAAACCCCTTCAAGCTTCGAATACAACGTCGATGTAACCAGAGAAGTTGTAAAAATGGCTCATGCTGGTGGTGTATCAGTTGAAGGTGAACTGGGTTGTCTGGGTTCTCTGGAAACCGGTGAAATGGGTGAAGAAGACGGCCACGGTGCTGAAGGTAAGCTGGACATGGATCAGCTGCTGACCGGCGTTGAAGAAGCGGCTGACTTTGTTGAGAAAACCGGTGTTGATGCACTGGCTATCGCCATCGGTACCTCTCATGGTGCTTACAAGTTTACCCAGGAACCTACTGGAGAAATCCTGCGTATCGATCGCATCAAGGAAATTCACGAACGTATTCCTGATACTCACCTGGTTATGCACGGTTCATCTTCTGTTCCTCAGGACTGGCTGAAGATTATTAACGACCACGGTGGTGACATGGGGCAGACCTATGGTGTACCTGTTGAAGAAATCGTTGAAGGTATCAAGCACGGTGTTCGTAAAGTTAACATCGATACTGATTTACGTATGGCGTCTACCGGTTCAGTCCGCAAACACCTGATGGACAATCCATCAAACTTTGATCCACGTAAATTCCTGAAAGTCTCTACCCAGGGCATGATGGAAATTTGTAAAGCACGTTATGAAGCCTTCGGTTGTGCCGGTCATGCTTCAAAAATCAAGGTGAAAAGCCTGGAAACCATGATTGATTTCTACAGTTAAGTTGAAACCAATTGTGATTCCCACTTAGATGGGGATCAGGAAAAGCGCTGCAGGAAACTGCAGCGCTTTTTTTATGCATGGTCAGATCCTGATATCTAGATCAGGTTTAGTTGATCTTCCAGCATTCTCAGGTGCTCTTCCCAGTAGGCATGTGTGCCAAACCAGGTAAAGGCCGCCGGAAATGCCGGATCATCCCAGCGTTTTGCCAGCCAGGCAGCGTAATGGATCAGTCGCAGCGTACGTAACGGTTCAATCAGGCTGGTTTCCTGTGGCTCGAAATAGCGAAACATTTCATAGCCTTCCAGTATTGCGTTCAGTTGCGGTTGCATTTCATCCGGATCGCCGGATAACAGCATCCAGATATCCTGAATTGCCGGGCCGTTACGACAGTCATCCAAATCAACGAAATGCGGACCATTGTCTGTCCACAGGATATTACCCGGATGGCAATCGCCATGCAGTCTTAATGTGAAAGGGGAAACAGCGGAAAAAATGTCTTCGATTTGGCTGAGCAGGGACTGTGTTAATTGCTGGTAGCGCTGTTCAAGATGACCAGGCAGGCTGCCTGATTCAAGTAACCATTGGGCAGGTTCATGGCCAAAAGTGGCCGGGTTGATATCTGGTCTGTGTGCAAATTTCTGTGCGCAGCCTATCTGATGTATGCGTGCCAGAAAGCGTCCTATCCATTGCAGGTTTTCTTTATTGTCCAGTTCCGGCCAGCGACCGCCGGAGCGTTTGAAAAGGGCAAAACGAAATCCGTTATGTTCGAACAGGGTCTGTTCACTGATGATTATCGGTGCTATTACCGGTATTTCTTCGGCGGCCAGTGAAAGGCTGTACTGGTGTTCTTCCTGTATGGCCGCATCTGACCAGCGATCCGGACGGTAGAACTTGGCGATGACAGGAGCTTCATCCTCGAGAGCAATCTGAATGACGCGATTTTCATAGCTGTTGAGGTTAAACAGTCCCCCCGTGACCTGAAAGCCAACAGATTCAACAGCATCCAGAATCAGATCTGGTGAAAGCCTGTCGTAGGGGTGACTCATCTTGCTTTTCTACTCTTTGGCCCAGAAGGCTGGGGCGGGGATATCAATTGATTAGAAACCAGTGCCTGTTGCAGCTTTTTGGGATTGAAACCATCCACTTTTGTTTTGCCAATCATGATGACAGGAACGCCGCGACTGCCAAGGCGTTGAAATTCCTTGAAGGCGCGCTGGTTACGTTCGATATCAAATTCCATGAAACGTACTTTGTTCTTTTGCAGAAAAGCCTTGGCCTGTCTGCAATTTGGACATTGGCGAGTTGTATAAAGAGTAACTTTGATCTGTTGTTTCATGGTTATGGAAGCGGGTATCAGGTGATATTTTTACAGAGCGTACATCGATGTATTCACAGCGTCCCTGAAAATATATCACCCGATGTCTGCCCAGTATCAGCTTGTCAACAGGCGCTCAGCTTCAGCATATTTTTCAGCCGTCTTCTGTATAATCTCATGCGGTAAATCCGGTGCAGGAGGGGTTTTATCCCAGTCCAGTGTTTCCAGGTAATCACGCACAAACTGTTTATCAAAACTGGGTGGACTGACGCCAACCTGGTATTGGTCAGCAGGCCAGAAACGTGAAGAATCAGGCGTCAGCATTTCATCAATGATGTGCAACGTACCTTCGTCATCCAGTCCGAATTCAAATTTTGTATCGGCAATAATGATGCCTTTGCTCAGGGCGTAGTCAGCACATTCGGTGTAGATCTGCAGGCTGATACGACGCACCTGTTCAGCCAGGTCCTGCCCCAACAGGTTGACCGTGGCCTTGAAGTCGATGTTTTCATCGTGTTCACCCAGTTCGGCCTTGGTGGAAGGTGTAAACAGGGCTTCAGGCAATTTGTCAGCCATTTGCAGACCACCGGGCAGGGCAATACCGCAAACACGACCGGTTTTCTGATAATCCTTCCAGCCGGAGCCAATGATGTAGCCTCTGACGATAGCCTCGACTGGCAGTGGCTTGAGCTTCTTGACGATGATCGCGCGATCACCCAGTAACGCTCTCTGCTGCGGGTCGGTTACGACAGATTCCAGCGACATAGTGGACAACTGGTTCGGGATAATGTGTTCGGTACGTTTGAACCAGAAGTTGGCCACCCGGGTCAGTACCTCGCCCTTTGAAGGAATGGGCTGTGACATGATCACATCGAAGGCTGAAAGCCGGTCAGTAGTGACAATCAGCAGATGGTTTTCATCTACATCGTAAATATCGCGTACCTTGCCCCGGTTGAGCAGTTTTATTCCAGGAATGTCCGATTCATAAAGCGCTGTCATGAGGATTATCCATGCATGTAAAAAAATCTGTTTTCATTATATCCTTGTTGGCTCGCTGACCGATAGGAACGTTTTAGATGACACAGCAGGAAAGAGACACAGAGTATTACCAGAAATTCAAAATGGGGAGTTTCACTTCAGCATTGCGCTGGCATAACCTGGATGAGCTTTGGCAGGTGCTACGCGATGATGTAGCGCATGACTGGTATATCTACGCGATTGGCAGTGAAGTGCCTGATGCTGTCTCCACACATGATGATTTGTTGCATTTCATTGAAAAAATTGATCATCTGCTACGTGAAGAACATGAGGAGGATTACTGCGGCATTGTCTATGCGGATGACCTGAAACAGCCCGCGATGGTCAAGATTTTTGATCCTCATAACCTCGGGGTTTCCTGTGGTTATAGTGAAAACCCGCCATTACCGGGTTGGGTGTTAAGTAAGTTGCCGCCTGTTGACCTGATCACGAACCAGGTGGTTCCGAATAATCGCAAGCGCTGGTGGCAAAAGCTTTTTAGCTGATGATTTGTCCAGTTTGAGATAGGAATAATAACCACCCAAATTACTAAGGAATTATTGCCCACAGTCTGGTAAAATGACTAATAATACTCAGTCATGGTTATTTAAAATGTCCGAAAACAGCACACAACAGCAGGCACAAAAGGATTTATCCCGTGCCGTTGTCAGTCTTCTCGAATCCTGGGACTTAAGTACACAGGATATGCAGGATATGCTGTCTTTGCCATCAAATTACAGGGCCCGGAAATTCAATAAGTTGCGTGAAGGTAACGAAATGTTGCCGGATGATGAAAAGGTGCTGCGCCGTGCCGGGTATCTGCTGAGAATTTCGGAAGCTCTGCGGACCACTTATCCCTGCAACCCAGAAATGGCCGGACGCTGGATCAGGATGCGTCATCGTCGTTTTCGCCAGAAAACACCGCTGGATATGATTCTTAATCAGGGTGAAACCGGCCTGATTATGGTTTTATCGGAACTGGATTGTACCTTTTCATGGGATTTGACAGGGTCCGTTCTACCTAAAACCCGTTGCTGAATTCAGGACTGGTTTATTCAGCTCAAGGAATGTCCTGGATATTTAAAAGCTGACAAAATGCCGCTGCTTTGTCACGGGTTTCCTGAAACTCATTTTCAACCTCTGAATCCGCTACGATTCCGCCGCCAGCCCAGAAACACAGTTGCTTGTCAGCGACAGTCATGGTTCGGATGGCGATATTGGTATCCATGTTGCCATTGAAACTGATATAGCCGATGGCTCCACAATAGATGTCACGCTGGTGTTTTTCCAGTTCCTGAATGATTTCCATCGCACGTTTTTTGGGTGCCCCGGTAATGGAACCGCCCGGAAAGCAGTGCCGTAACACATCGAGTGCCGAAAGACCGTTTTTGATTTTTCCAGTCACTGTACTGACCAGGTGAAAAACCGTAGGGAAAGTTTCTGTCTTAAAGAGTTCCGGCACTTCAATTGTACCGGGATCACAGGTTTTACCCAGGTCATTTCGCAGTAAATCTACAATCATAAGGTTTTCCGCGCGATCCTTTTCACTGTTGGAAAGATCGGCTTTCAGCTTGTTATCTTCCTTTTCGGTCAGACCACGGGGTCGTGTCCCCTTGATTGGCCGGGTTTCAACATGATTTCCACTTACCTTGATAAAGCGTTCCGGCGAGGCAGACAGAATTTGGCCAAACGGAAAATCCAGGTATGCACCGAAAGGTACGGGATTGTTATGGCGTAACAATTTATAACTTTCCCATGCCGATCCCTGGCAGGATGATGAATAGCATCGTGCATAGTTGATCTGATAGCAGTCGCCATCTTTCAGGTAGTTTTGAATATGGTTGAAACCGTTTTTGTAGTGAGTGTAATCAATATCCACATCAAGTTGACTCACCTGTAATGCCGGTACGGCTTCACGGCTGGTTATGCTGTTTACATGTCCTGAAAGCTCAGAATACAGTTGCTCTAGCTCCTCAAGCGCTTCTTTTTGTTCGCTGCATGTCACCAGCAGCGTTTTCTTTTCAAAGTGGTCTGTGATGACCGCCCAGTCATAAATTCCAATAGCCATATCCGGCAAGTCGATCATCACCGGACGTTGATCGGTTGTTACGGGTTCGCTTGCCGAAGATTCACTGGCCAGGTCGTAGCCGAAGTAACCTAGTGCACCGCCACAAAAAGGCAGACTCCTGTCATTACAGGAAATATCAGCGAGTATCGTTTTTACCAGTTCAAAGGTGTTTTCCAGGGTCTCTGTAATTTTGCCGCCGTTGTCAGTTATTCGGGTGGTGCCCTTTTGAGAAATAATTTTCAGGCGTGGATCAGCGACCATCAGGTCGTAGCGGGCCAGTTCTGTATTGCAATTACCACTATCCAGTAACTGGGCCCAGGACCTGGATTTCAGGTGACTGAATAAGGGCAGTGGGTCCGCCTGGTAGGGCAATGTTTTTATCAGGATGTCGCTCATTCAAAAGACAGGAAATAAAAAACGGGAAATTCCGGTCGATTATACGGGGAGATATCATGAAATGTGAGCAATTCAGGAAAAAACTGCTGGAAGAACCCGGGAATGAAGATGCTGATTTTCATGCTCACCGACAGGTTTGTCCGCCGTGTAACAAAGCGTTTAGGGACGCCATGCTTTTTGAGAAACATTTGGCGGCCGCCTTTTCGGATGCGGATCATGATGATTCCGACCCAGTGATGCCAGATGCGGTTCTGAATAATGTCAGGCGCTACAGAAAGTCTCGCAAACGGGGGTTTTCAATGGCGGCAGGCCTGCTGTTACTGGTAATGACTGGGGCTATCTCGTTTCACCTCTATCAAATTCGTTCCTTGAACGATTTTGTACTGGCGCATATTGACCACGAAATTGAACAGCTAAAAAATACACAAAGCGTGAGCTATGCCCGGCTTGAGGCATATGTCAGTCAGTTTGAAGTGCCTGACCTGTCAGTATTGCCTGCAATCACCTACGTGGAAAAATGCTGGATGCGCACAGGATACGGATTGCACTTGATACTGGATGGTCGGAAAGGACCGGTCACCTTGCTGTTTATGCCAAATGAAAGCGTGCAACAGGGCCAGCTCATCCAGTCACCGGATTTCAGTGGGAAGTTGTATCGCTTCGGAAAGGGCAGTTTTGCGCTTGTCGGTATGCCCGGAGAACCCCTGGAAATGCTGGCTGAAAAGCTGAGGATGGCCTCAGCTTCTGCTTTTACTCCGATGCTTTGAGCTTGTTGTAGAAGAAATTGGTTGCCTCGACAAAACCATCAATGCTGCCACAGTCAAAACGCTGACCCTCGAACTTCAGTGCCAGCACCATATTGCGCTGTGCCTGAATTTTCAGGGCATCAGTGATCTGTAGTTCACCACCTTTACCGGGAGGGGTTTCGCGAATGATGTCAAATATATCGGGTGTCAGGATATAGCGACCGATGATAGCCAGGTTGGATGGCGCGTCTTCCGGAGCGGGCTTTTCTACCATGTCGTTAATGACAAAAACATTGTCTTCCAGCTGGGAAGCTTCAATCACGCCATATTTGTAGGTTTCATCCTTTGGCACTTCCTCAATAGCAACAACACTGCAACGGTATTTTTCATAGACCTTTTTCATTTGCGTGAGGACGCTGTCGCCATCTGAGTTAACGCAAAGATCGTCTGCCAGCACCACGGCAAAAGGTTCAGGGCCAATGAGCGTTTCACCTGTCAGGATGGCATGACCCAGCCCTTTCATTTCGATCTGACGCGTGTAGGAAAAAGTGCATTGATCCAGCAGGCTGCGAATATCAACGAGATAACTTTCCTTGGCAGAACCACTGATCTGGTGTTCGAGTTCATAGTTAATGTCGAAATGATCTTCAACAGCACGTTTACCACGGCCAGTGACGATGCCTATCTGATGAATATCGGCGCTGACAGCTTCTTCAACGCCATACTGAATCAATGGCTTGTTGAGGATGGGTAATACTTCCTTGGGCATGGATTTAGTAGCTGGCAGGAAGCGGGTACCGTAACCGGCAGCAGGAAATAAACATTTGCGAATCATGGTGATGACGTCCTTAACGATTTAGTGTCGAGTTTTCCAGGTAGGAGTATTGTCCGGGGTTATCAGTTCTGAATCAAGCAGCCATTGTTTGGCATCCTCTGCATCCTCTTTGAACCAGGCCAGGGCCGAACCAAGACGGAAAGTATATCCCCAATCATTCATCTCATTCATTAGCTGCAGGGAACTGTTGCCGGTTATCCATTTGGCCAACACTATCTGCAGATAACAGACAGCGTTTTCCTCATCATAACCACCACCGGCATCGGTATGCAGATGTTCACGACGCTGGTTATCCATGCAGATGTAATGGCAGGCTTCATGAAGCGCAGAATGGGTTGGTGTGTCAGCTCTTAAATAAAGATTACTGTCAATCAGTCCGGCTTCACTGTCCCCAAAGTGTGAGCCAGGAATATCCTCACCAGGTTCGACCGCATGGATTTTAATACCAAAACGTGACATCAATGCTGCAAGACTATCGTCTTTTATATCACCAAAGGTTTGCATAACTATGAGAGTATAGGGTATTTGTCAACAAGCCAGCCAAAACCATGTTCCATATAAGCCAATTTCATCATGCCAGCCTTATTGTAAATGATACCGAGGTATCACTGAGGTTTTACCGCGATCTTCTCGGATTGGCACAGGAGATGGAAAGACCTGACCTGGGCTATCCGGGCGCCTGGCTCAATATTGGCGATCAACAGATACATCTGCTGGAATTGCCCAATCCTGATCCTGTGGAGAACCGGCCTCAGCATGGTGGCCGGGACCGTCACCTGGCTTTCAGGATTGATGGATTATCCGGGTTGGTGGAAACCCTTGAGAGGGGTAATATTGATTTCACTATAAGTAAATCAGGTCGCAAGGCGCTTTTTTGTCGTGATCCTGATGGTAATGCACTGGAATTTATTGAGGGGTGATTTCGTCATGAAAAAAGTTTTTGTCAATTGGGTAGTTTCTCTGGCTTTGCTGGCCGGGCTGAATGGTTTGGCGCTGGCAGGTGGAGAAGAAGAACCACTGATTTATACGAAAATCGTCAAAGATGCAGCTTTTGAAGATATTCTGGATGCAGTGAAGGAAACCATTACGGGCAAGGGAATCAATATCGCGCATACCTTGCCATCAAGTGGCATGCTGGGCAGCACTGGTCCAACTTTCGGTATCACTGAACCGGTGTTGAAAAACGGCGAAATGGTCGAATTTTGCAGTGCAAAGGTATCCCACCAATTGATTCAGGCCAATATACAGAACATCGTTTTATGCCCGTTCAATATTGCCGTTTATGAACTGAATGCAACGCCGGGGCAAATTTATATCACTTTTCGCAAGCCCTATGTGCTTGATAAAGCATCAATAGAGGCTACCAATGCGATGCAGGCATTGATGACAGAAATCGTAGAAGAAGCGGCTGACTGGTAAACAGGCTACCCCATGAATAAATCCTTTTCTGCCAGCTGGTCAGTTATCAGTGCCGGTTTGCGCAAGCACAAATGGGCGACGGTTGCGGTGTCTTTTCTTGTGCTGTTAACCATTGTCATATCCGTTTTACCTGTGGTGATTTCGTCGCAGCTGCAAAAGTGGTTGCTGGCCAATGGTGCCGATGAGGTCAGTATTGAAAATGTTGATTTCAATCCTTTTACAGCCGAACTGGCAATTTATGATTTATCGGCCAGGCGACAGGGAGTGGAAACACTGAAGCTGAAAAGCCTCCAGGTGAGTATGCTGAGGCTTCCCTTGTTTGAGCACAGGGTTGTTATTCCACAGGTCCTCATCGATGAACTGGCTATGTCCGTCGATCTGTCTGACCCGGCTGCACACCGTTTTGGTGGTATATCCCTGACTGCACCATCGTCTCAGCCTGAAGACACAAAACAGGGTGATACTGAGTGGTCATTGCTGGTTTCCTCGCTGGTTTTCAATAGCCATCAATATGCAATCAAAAAATCGGCACTGGAGTCCGCTGTCAATATTGCCAGACTGAATATCGACAATCTTGATACCGCTAAAAATGCAGAAGCGTTTTCGGTTGATCTTCAAGCCCTTCTGAATGGATCAGCCGTTAATTTGTCCGGTAAGGTGTCTGCTTTCGTCGAAGAGCCTGGCTTTGAAGGGGATTATTCAGTCAACAAACTTGAGGTAACCCCGTTTCTGACCGAAATTTCTCCGTCTTTTTCGTCAAACAGGCTAAACGTCAGTGCCGAAAATGCTTTGCAATTACAATTACTGAAAAATGGCCAACTGACTTTTTCCCATCAGGGGAAAACTCAGTTGCAGAATTTGAACTGGAAAGCCGCTGAAGCTGAAATCCATACGAAAGCAATGCAATGGAGCGGAACTGTCTCCGGGCAATCACTGGGCAAGGGTTCAACTCAAATAAAGACAGATGGCAAACTGGGTATTATTGAGCTGGTCTTCCAGGAGCCAAAAACATCGCTCAGTATGGATAACCGCCAGTTTGACTGGTCAGGAAAAGCGAACCTGACATTGGCCTCATCAGGCAAGCTGGACTTGATGGTGGCTGGCCAACTGGACACCCAGGGATTGCAGATTAAGCAGCCTGAAAAAGATTTCATGGCGGTGAATGAGAATATCAACTGGCATGGCGATCTTGCCCTGCAAAAAGCAGAAGAAACCATGACACTGTCATCTTCTGCCAATGCCGAGCTCGAGGGACTTAAAGTCAGCCGCATATCGAATAACCAGGGGCTGATATCGGCAAGTCATATCAAGGCCGATACTCTTAAACTGCAAGCAGCGGATAAGATTCACATGGACCAGCTTGCAATCAGCGAATTACGTCTGGATAAGTCGGTCATAGCGGCCAATGAAGAAATCAAGGAAAACTTCATCTACAAGCAGGACGAGTTGATTCTTGAGCAACTTGATTATTCTGCAGCGGATGGACTGGCTATCAAGCAGGTTACGCCTTCAAACATTAACGCTAATCTGTACCGTTCCAAATCTGGTGTATGGCACTTTGAACATTTACTGGCCCTGGACAAGCTGGCTGCTGATGCGGAGAATACCGCAGTGAATCAGCCTGAGGCACAGACTGATAGCAAAAGCAAAGTGGCCATCAGGATTGAAAAGGTTTCACTGAAAAATCAGGCGAAAATTTCCTATATCGACCATATGCTGGCGGAAGGCTTTCAGCAGCATGTCGTGATTGAATCGCTGGAAATTGATCGTATTGATAACACAAGCCAGCAGACCAGTCCGG
>JABDQZ010000013.1 GCA_013041975.1 Gammaproteobacteria bacterium | reverse complement strand
TTCCCATGTTGTGCGTCACATTCCATGACCAGCATCATCAGTATTTTAACTATAACTTTGCGAATTTTTTCAGTGTCTGGGACAGACAGTTCGGGACCATTCATCCTGAATATGACAAGAGAGTAGCCCGCTATGAAAAAAAGGGAAATGATTAGCTTAATGCTTTTTTATTCAAATCCAGATATGGCATCCAGAACCAGTGCTGCGGGCATTGTCTTACCCACTGATTGAACAGTTCATCAATTTTATCGGCAATCGCTTCTGCATTTTGCTTTTGGCTTAACGCTTTTTGCGGACTGATTTTCTCATCGACATGAATAATGAAATTGACTGATTTCACTCTTTCTACATACATCGGAATCACATCGAGCGAATGCTTTGCAGCCAGTCGGCTCACCATCCACAAGTTACCGGTATTAGGTATTTTTCTACCCAATGATGGCGTATTCACAAAACCGGACTTTTCTTCATCAGGTAAAACACACACGTTGATATTGTTTTTCAGCATAGTCACGATTTTTTTCATGACCATGGGCTCAGCCGATGAAAGCAAGCGAATATTATCACCCCAGTTCAATCGGCTTTGATTGGCAATTGCCATCTTTTGTTCGCTTTCCCGTGGCTCATATAAAATACAGGTTGGATTATCAGCCAAGGTAGCCACTTTGGTGGCAAGCTCCCAGTTGGCAAGGTGCGGCAAAACAATCAGGCAAGGCCTTGTACGGTTGTTTAGATTTTCCAGACCATTGATGGTTATCAGTCCTTTTTTATCAATTTTCTGCAATATGGTGAACTCTGCATAGACTCGCCCCATCTGCCTGCCGAATTCAATCAATAATTTTCTTTTTTCAGACGAATCACTGACCCCAGTAAGCTGCTCAATAGACTGATAAAACAAATTCACCCATGGTAGATTGTCACTGGCTTCTCTTAATACATCCTGTTCGCCCAAGTATGCGCCAATCCCTGAGGTCCAGCTTACCGGAAAATAACGCAATAGTTTTGCCAGCAATAATTCCGTTTCTTCTTTCATCTTTTGATAATCAGGGTCTGCCGACGAGTTTCATTGGCAATCCATCTTTAGGGCGCAATGTCAGCCGACATTCTATCTCTACACTATGCGATTCCAGCAGCCTCGGAGTAAAGGATTGTGCGACCATGGCCAGACAGGTAATGCCTTCAACCAGTCCAAAGCGTTTTCCCAGACATACACGATGTCCGACACTGAACGGAATATAGGTAAACTTGTCAGGTCTGGCCGCACCGGGTAGAAATCTTTCAGGTTTAAAAGCTTCTGGCTCATCCCAAAACAACTCATGCCGATGCAGTAGCCAGGGAACCACCAGGATAATCGCATCCTTTTCGATGGAAACACCATCAACCTGATCAGCATGACGCGCCTGCCTGCTAAGCAATGGTACTGGCGGATAAAGCCGCATGGACTCTTCGAAAACCGCTCTTGTGTAGGGAAAATTATCGATGTCGTCCAAAGTCGGCAGGCGCCCTTCAAGCACGTCATCGACCTCTTGTTGTACCTTTTTCATCGCCTCGGGGTACTTATCGAGTAAATACCAGGCCCAGGCCAGCGAGTTGGCGGTTGTTTCATGGCCAGCCATGAACATGACGATCGCCTCGTTGCGAGAAGCCGTTGAATCGAGCGGGCAGGCATGATCCTTACCCAACGGGCCAGTATTACCCGTTAAAAACATCGAGATCAGGTTGAATTTATCATCATCTGGATTTTTGCTGCAGCGTTCTATGATTTCATCAATTACCTTGTGTACCTGTTCACCTGCCTTCTGGGTCTTGCGAGTTCTTAAGGGATTTCTAAAGTAACGTAAAAACGGCAATCCCAAAGAATCGGCCAGATCCAGTTGTTCAACGTGCCGTTGGTACTCTGTAAACCCCTGGACGACCTGGGCTGCTTCTTCATCAGAGGTACTATCCCCAAATATACTTCGTCCGATCACCCTGGCAGTCAAGCGAGCCATCTCATTCAGCATGTCTATCTCATCTGATTCAGTAGCCTGTTTCCATTGCTGAACAAGCTCATTGACAGATAGAACCATGG
>JABDQZ010000170.1 GCA_013041975.1 Gammaproteobacteria bacterium | reverse complement strand
GTCATAAAGTGAGTATAGAGATAAAAACCCGCCACGGCGAACCGCAGCAGGCTAAATTAATCTCTTGATACACACTAAGGGATATCTAGTATCTAACTATAAATTTGCTTATATAGCTCACCACCTTGCTTTGAAGCTTCACCGCTTAAAACGAAGCCCACCAGCTCATGATTAACTAGGTAATCAATTCGCTCACCAGATTCATCAGCCTTAATATCCACTTCAAACGCCTGGCGCTTTTCTGGTGGACAAATAGTTAGTGGGAAACTTGGGGTTTTGACTCTTACAAGGGGCGGCCTGGGTTCAAAAGAACTGTTTTCCGCACGCAGGTTTGCAGCAATGACAGATGCCTGGCGGCGGATGGGTTCGATATAGGCAAACACTTCTCCTTCCACTTCAGCGCAGTCGCCCAGTGCATAAACATCTGTCTGCGAAGTTTTCATCTGGCGGTCCACAATCACTCCCTGATTAACCGCAAGACCAGCTTTATGTGCCAACTTGGTATTTGCAACCAGACCCGCTGCTGACAAGACCAAATCCGTTTCAATCGCCATTCCATCTGACAAAACCGCCCTTAATCTTTCCCCGCCCTGTTCCAATGAATCCAGCGAGGTATTAAAGAGCCACTTCACACCCTTGTTTTCCAGACTCTGTAATAGTTTTGTTGCTGTTTCCTCAGGGAGCAGAGCAGACATTGGCTGGCTGGCCAGATCAATTACACTGACCTGGTAACCAGAAGCAATCAGGTCTTCGGCAAACTCACAACCAATCAACCCGGCCCCCAAAATGGTAACGTGTTTAACGTGATCTTCAAGTCTGTTCCTGAATTTACGATAGGCAGCCAGGTCATTGACGCGAATCACGCTATCAGCGGCATTTCCGGAAACGGGTAATTCACGTTGATGCGCACCAAGAGCCAGGATAAGCTTGTTGTAGTGAATGCCCCCCTTGGCTGTTGTCAGCTTTTTCTTTGCTGTATCAACCTTGATGACGCGGGTTCCTGTACGAATATCAATACCCAGTTCATCAGCCTTGGTCTGTCCATCCTTGTCCACAAGATCATCTACGGTTTTGCCCTGTGCCAGCGCTGTAGACAGCGCTGGCTTGGGATAACTCAATCCTTCACAGGACGTTACCATCAATACAGGCTTATCTGCATCACGTTGACGAATTTCTTCAGCTACTGACCAGGCAGCAATACCTGCACCGACGATCACAACATAATCGTCCCCACCCTTACATTTACCTGATGAACTTTTCTTGGGTGCTCGCGAAACCACTGGTGCTTTTGATGGCTCTGGCAGCAAACGTAAATCTGATTTGGTCAACCCACAAAGCGGACACATCCACTCATCAGGAATGTCTTCATAACGTGTTCCAGCTGCCAGACCGGAATCCGGATCACCCTTTTCTTCTTCATAGATATAACCACAGGCATCACAAACCCAGCGCTGATATTCGGAGGACATGTTACTCTCCAGTAGTTGTATTCAGAATGGCATCAAACAAAACATCCAGTTCCTTACCGATTTCATCAAGGTCACTTGATTCAAAAGGAGCAAAGACTTCTGTTGGCATGCGGCAGGCTATTTTGACTTCATCGCCTTCTTCATAGACATGAATACGCAATGGAATATCATGACCTGCAGGTTTGCAGGCTGACCAAACACGTATGGCGAAGTCTGGTCTGAATACTTCAAGTATCTGATCGGCAGGGACTTCTTTGCCCATTTTGGCAGCATTGGCCTGGCCATTAATGTGAGCAACCACACGCATATTTTGTGCTTCGATACCTGCCAGCAAAGCCTTGACAGCATCTTCGGCTGACATTGGTGTTATAAAGGTTTTCATATTCAGTACTTCTCATGTCAATGGAGAGCCGAAGCTCCCCATGTTTTTGTTATAGATGTCTCAGGCAGCAGCCTGTGCCATCGAATCCAGTTCCTTTCGCAGATGCTTGGTTGCTGGCGTTACAATGGCAATAAAGTAAGACTCGCGTAACTTGCGTTGTGCAGGTGCCGACTGCAAATAGCCTTTAGCACCGGTATGTAACATGGCTGATTGTGATGCACGAAGAGCCAGTTCACCCGCAGCGAGTCTCAGCTCCAGAATTTCCTTAAAGAACTCATCAGATGTTTCAAACGGATCTTCTGCCAATGCAAGACATGCATCAACAGCATCATCAAGCTCTTCCTGTAACTCGTCAGGGCGATCGTCGAGATAACAATTCACATGACCCAGTAAAGGCTCTACTTCACGACTAATATCAATACAGGATTGGATATTACCAACACCCATACCAAACTGAAGCAACACAATACCGGCACGAGTACGGCGTAAAAATCCCGCACCATCATGGTCAATAATCATTTCGTCAGGAATGAAGACATTTTCAAAAATACAGGCAAAAGTACGGGTACCCTCAAGCGCAGTAAAATGCGCTGACTGCCTTAATGTAAAAC
>JABDQZ010000379.1 GCA_013041975.1 Gammaproteobacteria bacterium | reverse complement strand
CTGGAGACGGTTCAGTCACCGGTGGTGGTTCAGAGGGTGGCAAAAAAGCAAAAAATGCTGCACCTGCCGCGAAAGATAAGGTGAAAAAAGCCTCTGCAGTCCGTAACAAAGCCAGCAAGAAAGTCAGCAAAAAGAAAGTAGTGGCCAAAAAAGCCAGCGCTAAAAAAGCGGCTGCCCAAAAAACTACCGCCAGGTCAAAAAATACCGGTACGGCAAGCAAAAATTCTGCAACTAAAAAAGCAGTTACTAAACAATCAGCGACGAGTGCAGACGCGCCACGTAAATCCGTGAAAAAAATTCAGGCAAGCAGCAAAAAACCAGATGCTGCTGAACATAAGCCTGATAAAGAGAATGGATTTGGTACCTCGGTGCGTAAAAAACCATCCGCTGGTAGACGTGGTATCAAATTAAAAACGATGACTGATGCTGAAGGGCCGTCATCACTAAACTAAAACTCAAGTAAATGGGTGATTTATATAGGAAAATTTAAAAGTCAGGCTATTCTATACGTAGGGAAGGTAAATACAGGTGATTCTGTGTGAAGAGGCAAACCGGCATTGTATGTCCGTGCTTGTTGATTTTGACGATATTGACATCCGCTGTTGAGGCTCAACAGATAGTCGAATTTTCAATCTACGATGAGTTTGGGGATATTATGCACAACAGTCCCGGTATGCTGGTACAGAACGACCGCTTCAAGAGGGTCGAGATTGAACAGGGTACCAACTCAAGCCAGGAACTGCATCAGTATCGTTATCGTTCAGACAGGTTCGATAACAGGGAAAGTAATAATCTGACATCCTATAAAAACAATCAATTTGGAGCAGCAAAACCGGTCTGGAAGTTCAGGCCTCTGGATGAAGAGAAGGAAAAAAAAGTTATCAAAATAGATGAGAAGCCTGTGAGACGCTTTCAACAGCCACAGCCACAGCCACAGCTACAGCCACAGCCATGGTCACAGCCACAGTATTACAGGCCTTATTCACCCTATACGATGACGCCAGTGCCAACAGCACCAGTGATGCCAATGGCACCATTAATGTCACCGGGCATGATGTATCGGTATCCGCTTTATCCTTATTGATCAATCCAAATTGTTTAACAAGCTTTTGTTGTTGGCTATGGAGTCAGAGACATGTTTAGAAAGAAATTGGTTACCTGTATTAACTGTGCACTGATTGCCGGTGGATTGCTGTTGTCATTTTCTTCTTCAGCGATGGCTAACAGTGTCTACAATTCGTGGTCGACTGGATATACATTGCCTGGCAGCTATGGACAGTATCGCTTTCGCCCTGTTGCACCGCAGCGTCATGTTCGCTATAGCTATGCCACAGGTCGTTACCAGCAGCCTCAACGGCGGTCCAACTGGTATAACAGTTACAGTCATTATCGCCATTCACCTTATCAGGGCTTGAGATTCAGTCAGCCTGCTTTCGTGAGGCAATATGGCTGGGCCCCTGCATCAAAGATGGTCGTTCGTCGGGTTTCTCAATCCAGTCATTATGCCAGTTCAAGCAATGCCTATGTGGAACAGGCTTCTACAGCGCCGGTTTATCGGTCAGCACCGATCAGTACGCAAGGTTTCAAATATCGAGACATGACACGCAATGCTCCATATGTGACATTTTCTGGGCGTGTCAAACAGTTCATGAAGATGGAAAATCGCTTCAGCCATCAGGTACCCGCCGTACAGCATGTGCAAATTCAGCCAGTTGAGCAGCAACCCACACAAGCTACGGTGAATGTGATCAGAAAGCAGCATAATCCGGGAATCGTTGGTAATTACAAATTCCGTCCGGATCAGAGGTTTGCACCACAGCTACCTGCGCCCCAGATGGTCGCGCGACCCAAACCGGAAAAAAGTGATTTCCGGCTTGTCGGTGCAAAATTACAGAATTCAGGCGATAATTTTCTGGATAACTGGTCGTTCCGTCCGGTAGAGTCGACTTTCTAGGAGGTTATTCGGCATGAAAACGGTGATAGGCAGTTTAAAAGGTGGTTCGGGTAAGAGTACCGTGACTTTCAATCTTGCTGTCTGGTTATCAATGGCAGGCCAGGATGTGCTGGCAATCGATGTTGATCCGCAGGCAACACTTTCGGATGTTTCAGAAGTACGCGGTGAAGAAGGTTATGATCCCTGTATCCGTGTTAAGGGCAAAACAGCCTTGAATGAAAATGCCATGCAGCATGCTGATGAGGTATTGATCGATATTGGAACGGCTGATATCGAAAGCATGAAAAAAGCCATTGCCATGGCGGATCGTATTGTCGTTCCGGTGCCGCCAAGCCAGGCTGATATCTGGTCTACGCAGCGATTTATCCGTTTTGTTGAATCTGTTTGTGGCCGTGAAGATATGCCGGATATTATGGGTTTCATCAATCGTGCTGATACTCACCGCGCTGTCAGGGAGTCAGATGAAGCAGCAGCAGCCCTGGTATCCTTGCCAAATATCCAATACCTGAAACCACGCCTTTGCCAGAGAACGGTTTTCAGGCGTTCATTCAGTGAAGGGCTAGCGGTATTCGAACTTGATCCAAGAAGCAAAGGTACGCGCGAATGGAATGCGCTGGTGGCCATACTTTATCCCAAACTGGTATCCGGATAATAAAGAGGCCTGCGCATGAGAAAACTGCTCCATTGGATTGCCTGTCATAATGTATTGTTGGTACTACTGGCTTTTCTGGTGGTGGCAGTTGTTTTTCGAGAAGCACTGTTTGGTATCAAGGAATCCTTACCACCTGAAAATGAAGCAAATGAACACAAGCCTGTAGTTTCCACCCAGGCGGGTGCTCAGAAATCTCAACCCGAAAAAGCATTCAAGCAGCCAGAATCAATTGCAACAGAGTCTGCGGTTATTCAGGCTGAAACTGCAGATGATATTCAGCAACGCGAGCAATATGATTTCAGGCCTGAAAAAGAATTACCTGTAGAGAATGTAGCTTATGAGGATCTGTTACAGAAAGCCCGCAAGGCATATTGGAATGACCAACTGGATTCTGCGAAAAAGTTCTATTTGGCTTATATAGAACAGGATCCATCCAATCCGGATGGTTATGGAGAGCTCGGCAATCTCCTCAGTACACTTGGCGAGCTTGATGAAGCAGCCGAAATGTATCGGCAGGCAGCAGATTTACTGCAACAGCAGGGAAAAGCTGAGCAGGCAACGCAATTGCAAGAAGTCCTTGAG
>JABDQZ010000375.1 GCA_013041975.1 Gammaproteobacteria bacterium | reverse complement strand
GTGGAGGGTGGTAGTACCAAGAATTACGCCAAGGTCAAGGGCATGATGTTTGACCGCCCTGACCTGATGCATCAACTGCTTTCCAAGGTAGCTGACTCAGTGACATCCTACTTGAATGCCCAGGTAGCAGCCGGTGCACAGGCCGTTATGATTTTTGATACCTGGGGTGGCGTATTAACGCCTCGTGACTATCAGCTGTTTTCACTGGATTACATGCAGAAAATTGTGAACGGTCTGACTCGTGAAGCCGATGGCCGTAAAGTCCCCGTGATTTTGTTTACCAAGGGTGGTGCAAGATGGCTGGATAAAATGGCCGATACCGGCTGTGATGGCCTCGGTGTAGACTGGACCATCAATCTTGGCGATGCCCGCAAGCTTGTCAATGACCGAGTTGCTCTGCAAGGTAATATGGATCCGAGTATTCTGTATTCATCACCTGAAAGGATTCGTGAAGAGGTCGCAACCATTCTGGAAAGTTATGGTAAAGGGCCGGGTCATGTATTCAATCTGGGTCATGGGATTCACCCGGAAATCAATCCCGAACATCCTGCTGCGATGATTGAAGCCGTTCATGAATTCAGCAAAAAATATCACCAGTAGGGCTCATTATAAGTACTAGCGGAAAACTCTGAATGAGTTGTTATCTTGACCAAAGGAAGAGATTTATAGTCAGATTATCCTCAGACATAATAAACCGTGCCGGTCATTAGCTTCGAAGTCAGTTTCATTCCCATTTTGATGGGTTGTGGCAGATCTGCCCCACCCGCCTGCATGGCGGTTTCCCCATGATGAATTTCATCTTCCTTCATCTGCTCAAGGATAGCGCGGGTTTTCTGGTCTGATTCTGGTATCTGTTGCAAATGGCTGTCCAGATGCCCTTCTACCTGCCTCTCGGTCTCACCCACAAAACCCAGACTCCACTTGTCACCGGCAATACCGGCGGCAGCGCCAATAGCGAAAGAGCCAGCGTACCATAACGGGTTCGTGAAACTGGTATGACTCCCAAGTTCCCTTAAACGCGTTTCACACCAGTCAAGGTGATCGTTTTCTTCAGCAGCCGCTCTTTCCATGTTGTTGCGAACTTCAGGCAGCTTGGCGGTTAATGCCTGTCCTTGATACAGTGCCTGTGCGCAGACTTCACCCGTGTGGTTGATGCGCATCAGCCGGGCAGTATGCTCACGGGTTTTGTCATCCATCTCAGAATCAGTCAGCGAATCAGCAGGATTTACGCGCTCGGTGATTTTGGGTTGGCCAAACAGGGTACGAAGCGTGGTATCAATACCCAGAAACAACTGGTCAAGTGGACTGTAGTGACGTGAAGACATGATAGAGCTGCCCGATAGATTAACGAATAATGAAATTGTAGCCATTACTGGCAAGATTTAACAACACTTACCGGCTAAGGTCTTTGCCCTGCAATAATAACCCACTAACCCACTCTGCCGGATGCATCACCTCAATATCCAGCCCTCTCTCCTCGATACCGTTATAAAAATGCAACGTACAACCGGTATTGGCGGTAAGTAATTTTCTTGGCGCTATATCCATTAATGATTGCAGCTTGGGGGCCAGCAACTGTCTGGCAGCTTGGGGGTGTTTCAAAAAATGCAGGCCAGCGCTGCCGCAACAGCTGTCATTACCGGGGAGCTCAACCAGCTGCTCGCCGGCAATTGCCTGAATCAACTGAAGCATAATGTCCCAGCCCTTGCCGGAGCTATCCAGTGAGCAGGGCCTGTGTATCGCAATTTTGCCTTCAATAGATGCTCTGAAACGGGCTACTTCATCCAGAGAGGCAATAAAGCGCGTTGCCTCAATCACTGGCATGGAGAAGTCACCCTGTTTAAGCCAGGTACCGCAACCGCTGGCAAAAAAGATCACCTTTTCGACATCCTCATGATAAAAAACCTGTTGATTCTTTTGAAGCAGACGCTCAGCTTTATCCGAATGGCCTTCGTGTTGGTAGATCGCACCGCAACAGGACTGTGTCCTGGGAATCACAGCTTCTAAACCACAATAGTCCAGCAACCGGGCAGTTAAATTAATTGCCTTGCTGTCAATTTGATGACCAATACAGCCGGTAAAGATACCGATTTTTTTTCTGTCAGAGGTAGCAGACGCAGCTTTGTAGGTAACGGGTTTTACCTTGGGCGTGGACAAACTTAAGGCCTGCTGAAAAATGGCAGGCACATGATTTTTCAGGCGCTGCGGCAGGAATCTGGAAGCTGCTCTTCCTGGTGTGAACAGTTTTTTGTTAGTCAGAAGATCAAGCTGCCAGCTGGCAATAGCATTGACGGGATACAACTGTTTGCTGCGATCAAGCAGTTTGATGTAGTTAACCCCCGAGGGACAGGCCGATTCACAATTGCCACAATACAGGCAATGGTCAAGGTGAAGCAGCGTGGTTTTATCAGTGCTATCGAGATGGCCATGCATCAGTCCCTGAATGAGGCTGATACGGCCACGGGGAGACTCGGCCTCATTCTGGTAGAGATTATAGGTAGGGCAAACCGCCAGACACTGACCGCATTTGACACACTGGTCAGCAAATTGCAGTAGTTCTTGTTTATTAATCTTCATGCCTGGCAAAATAACTATTCAATTAATGAATAATACATGAGCTGTCATTGCTGTGCATTCAGCAGCCGTTAGACCGTCATCTTCCAATCAACTAAAATGCATGCAAACCACTTTGTCTGGAAATAAAAAATATGTCTTTTTACCAACACCATGTGTTTTTCTGCACCAACCAGAGAGATGATGGCAAGCAAAACTGTAGTGAATGCAATGCATCTGCAGCCCGCCAGTATGCCAAGCAGAAATGCAAGCAGCTAGGCATTCACGGTCATGGTAATGTCAGAATCAATACGGCTGGCTGTCTTGACCGCTGTAATGAAGGACCGGTCATTGTGATCTACCCTAATGAAACCTGGTACACCTACGTCGACAATCAGGATATTGATGAAATTATCGAAACACACCTGATCAAGGGAGACACTGTCGAGCGCCTGAAGCTGAAATAATTAAAATTAATGCTTGACAATAAATTAAGTATATAAGAAAATGCTTGCATACTTAATTGGTGCTAGCCAGTTAAGTACTCCTCCATCCTCCTTTGGTGGTAATTTATTCAGCCCGGCTCCCCCGCCGGGCTTTTTTTTGCAAAAAGCTTGTATAGAGTGTAAATCTTCGTTAATATTCGCGCCCTTTCATGCGTGCATTAGTGCGTATTCGAGCAAGATTTATATTTTTTAAGGTGACAAAAATGACAACTACGGTAAGCGCAAAGCCAGCAGAAGTGCGCCGTGACTGGTTTCTGGTCGATGCTGAAGACAAGACCTTAGGCCGACTTGCGACGGAAATTGCCCGTCGTCTGCGCGGCAAGCATAAACCTATATATACACCACACGTAGATACCGGCGATTACATCGTTGTCATCAACGCTGAAAAAATCCGTGTAACCGGCAACAAGATGCAAAACAAAATGTATCATCATCATACCGGCTACGTGGGTAACCTGAAATCCATCAGCCTGGAAAAGCAGCTGGAAAAAGCACCCGAGCGTGTTCTGGATACAGCGGTTCGCGGCATGCTGCCTCGCAATCCATTAGGCCGTGCCATGATGAAAAAACTGCGTATTTTTGCTGGCTCTGAACATACGCACCAGGCTCAACAGCCACAAACACTTGATATTTAATATAGTTGGATAAGCATATGTCTACAGCATACAACTACGGAACCGGACGTCGTAAAACCTCAGCGGCACGTGTATTCATTTCAAACGGCAGTGGCAATATCACTGTTAACGACCGTCCTCTCGATGAGTACTTTGGTCGTGAAACGGCTCGCATGGTTGTTCGCCAGCCACTCGAACTGACTGAAACCCTCGATAAGGTCGATGCCAAAGTCACGGTTGCTGGCGGTGGTGGTACCGGTCAGGCAGGCGCGATTCGCCATGGCATTGCCCGTGCCTTGCTTGAGTTTGATGCAGAATTACGAGGCGCACTGCATAAAGCTGGCTACCTGACCCGCGATGCCCGTAAAGTTGAGCGCAAGAAAGTCGGTCTGCACAAAGCCCGCAAGCGTCCTCAATACTCAAAACGTTAAGTCGACCCCATTTGGGGACTCGTCTAATGGTAGGACAGTGGTCTCTGACACCATATGTGGGGGTTCGACTCCCTCGTCCCCAGCCAATAATAAAAAAACCGCCTTCTGGCGGTTTTTTTTGGGGTTGATTTACCCACTAACAATCCGTTTGTTCATTATGCTGGTAGTTACAGGCGAATTATTAGCCTCTCTATACAAAGTTATCCCCATAATTTGTTGCAAAAAAGTGACACATACAGTTTTTTTGTATTTTTTTCACAAAAACACTTGTCATATGTCTCATTTTTGACTATTCTTCTCTTGGTAGCACAAATATGTGCACTATTTAATATTTAACGGGAGTTCATAATGAACAAAAAAATTATTGCTGCAGCTATCGCTGCTTCTTTCGTTGCTGCACCGGTCATGGCCGAAAGCAACGCAACTATTTACGGTAAAATAAAACAGTCTGTGGATATGGTTGACCTCACTGGTGGTGTCGATGAATGGCAGATCAACGACAGAAACACAAGAATCGGTTTTAAAGGTTCTGAAGATCTGGGTAATGGTCTGAAAGCTATCTACCAAATCGAATTCAACACACGTGCTTCAACAACTGGTTCTACTGGTCCACATATCGGTGGTTCTTCAAATGTTGCTGCTAACCGTAACACCTATGTTGGTCTTGCTGGTGACTTCGGTACTGTTCTGGTTGGTCGTCATGACACGCCAAGTAACATGAACCAGAATAAAAACAACATTTTTAATGATACTGCAGCTGACCTGAAAGACGGCAGAAATCCTGCTAGCCCATTCAACTGGGAACGTATTGACGGCACTATCGCTTACGTTTCTCCAAGCTTCTCTGGTCTGACCGCTGCAGTCGCTATCGTTCCTGACGAAACTCAGTACAATGCTACTGGCGGTGACGGCCTGGCTGACCACTGGTCTGGTGCCCTGATGTACAACAACGCTGGTCTGTATGCCGGTCTGGGTTACTTGAGCCTGGATACTCCAGGAACTGCTCTTGACGAGTGGAACCTGGCTGTTAACTACACAATGGACGCTTTCAGAATTGGCGCGACCTATGAAGAAGCTGAGCGTGGTATTAACAACGACATGGAAACCTGGGTATTACACGGTACTTACACCATGGGTAACAATGTACTGAAAGCTCAGTATTACGACTCTGACTGTGATGTTGTAAATTGTGGATCTGACAGCTGGGCAATCGGCCTGGATCACAACTTCAGCAAACGTACTCAGGCGCAACTGGTTTACGTAGACGTCGATGCTGATGCAAACAGTGCTGACACTGATGGATCTGTATTCTCTATCCAGATGAACCACAGCTTCTAATCTGACTTTTTAGTCTAGTTAGTTGTTTTAAAGACGGGACCTTCGGGTCCCGTTTTTTTTGTACGGAATGTACGGTATGCTGCGGATATATGGATGTACAGGAACAGCGTATTTATGATCGATTCAGAACATCAAATCATTCATCATGGTGCCATTGATGGTGTCACCGGTTCCTGCCATGAACTGAGGTGGCAAGATAGTAATAATGATCTTCAGGGGATCCTTATCGACTGTGGCCTGTTCCAGGGTGCAGAAGTTTCCAACGATGGCTCAACCTTTGATCAGCTGAAAATTAATTTCCCCATCGAACATATCCAGGCACTGGTAGTAACCCATGTGCATATCGACCATGTTGGCCGTATTCCTTACCTGTTGGCGGCGGGCTTTAAAGGGCCAATCTATTGCAGTAAACCATCAGCCAAATTATTGCCACTGGTGCTGGAAGATGCGCTTAAGATTGGCTTTACCAAAAACCACAGACTTATCGAAAAATTCCTGCAACAGATAGACAGACAGCTGCAGCCACTGGAATACGGCACATGGGAAAAAATAAAGCTGGCTGATCTTAATGTAAGGTTAAATCGAGCTGGCCATATCCTGGGCTCGGCTTATGTGGAAATAGAGCTGGACTCATGTGTAATTACTTTTTCAGGGGACTTGGGTCCTCCAGAGACTCCATTACTTTTTGGGGTGCAATCACCTGAGAAATCTGATGTGTTGGTTTTGGAAAGTACCTATGGAGATAAGCAGCATGAGTCTAGAAGCAACCGGGTGGCCCGTTTACAATCAATCGTAGAAAAATGTGTCGAAAACAGGGGGGTTGTCCTGATTCCGGCATTCAGTATTGGACGAACCCAGGAACTGCTCTATGAAATTGAAGAGATCATTACCCATAATAGCGATGATGAAGTCTGGAATGACATTGAGGTTATTATTGATTCTCCCCTGGCAGCAAAGTTTACTGAAACTTATAAATCGTTAAGGAAATACTGGGATGAAGAAGCCAGACAGCGACTGACTGAAGGCAGACATCCGTTATCCTTTGAGTCATTGCTGACGATCGATGACCATGAAACTCATATTCAGACAGTAGAATATCTCGCCAAGACGGCAAGACCAACGATTGTGCTGGCTGCCAGCGGTATGTGTACCGGTGGTCGGGTTGTGAATTACCTTAAAGCTTTGCTCGAAGATGAGAGAACCGATATTTTGTTTGTGGGTTACCAGGCTCAGGGTACAGCCGGGCGCACTATTCAAAAATATGGTCCACGCAATGGTTACGTTATTCTTGATGGAAAAAAGTACACGATTAGTGCCCAGGTACATACCATTGGTGGTTATTCGGCGCATGCAGATCAAAAGGACCTGATTAACTTTGTGAAAGATATCAATGATAGACCGGCTGAAATCAGGTTGATTCACGGCGACGAAGCAGCAAAATCTGCGTTAAAGATAAAATTAACAGAGTGCTTTCCAGAGATTAATACATGGATACCGTAACTATTGATTCAGGTTTGATGTAACTTCTCTCCCTTTACCAAAAGGGAGAGAAAATCATATTCAAGGCAAGATTGTTTTGGCACCATCCGGTGTACCAAGAATTAATACATCGGCTGGGCGTCTGGCAAACAGCCCATTGGTTACCACCCCGGTAATGTGATTCAGGGTTTCCTCGAACTTGACCGGTTCCATGATTTTCAGGTTCTGCACATCAAGAATCACGTTACCATTATCAGTGACGAAGTTTTCACGCCAGACAGGGGTGCCGCCAAGTTTCACGATTTCACGCGCGACATAGCTTCTCGCCATTGGAATAACTTCCACGGGTAAAGCAAAGTCTCCAAGCACATCGACAAGTTTGGACTCATCGGCAATACATACAAACTTTTTACTGGCAGCAGCGACAATTTTTTCTCTGGTGAGTGCGCCGCCGCCACCTTTAATAAGATGCAGGAATTTATTGGATTCATCTGCGCCATCCACATAAATTTCCAGTTCTCCGGCAGAGTTGAGATCAAAAACAGGGATACCATGAGACTTCATACGCTCGGTGGAAGCCTCAGAACTTGAAACGGCACCATCGAATTTATGTTTCAGCGGTGCAATAAGATCGATAAAGTGATTTACCGTTGAACCAGTACCGACGCCAATAACCCCGCTGTCAGGTAAATATTCTAGTGCAGCCTGTGCGGCGACTTTTTTCATCTCATCTTGATTCATTTTGTACTCCACAATGTCTTTTGCGTTTATGATAATGCGAATATTACCAGAAACTAGTTGATTGGTCGGAAACATGCCGCTGAATTACGTTAAAAAAATCCTCCAGGCGAAGGTGTATGATCTTGCGGTTGAGACACCGCTTGATCCTGCCGTGCGCTTATCGAAGCGCTTCGAAAACAATATTTTGTTAAAGCGAGAAGATTTACAGCCGGTATTTTCATTCAAGATACGTGGTGCCTATAACCGTATGGCACATCTTACCGACGAAGAAAAAAAGTGCGGTGTGGTTGCTGCTTCAGCGGGTAACCATGCCCAGGGTGTAGCCATGTCAGCAGGGAAACTGGGTATACAGGCATTGATTATCATGCCAAAAACCACCCCCCCGATAAAGGTCGAAGCAGTAAAGTGTCGGGGTGCAAAAGTAATTCTTAAAGGTGATTCCTATGATGAGGCCTATGCACATGCGCTGGAAGTTGTAAAAGAGAAAGGAGCAACCTTTATTCATCCGTTCGATGATGAACTGGTCATTGCTGGTCAGGGAACCATCGGCATGGAAATCTTGCGCCAGCATAATGCAGAACTGGATTATCTGTTTGTACCGGTTGGCGGCGGCGGCCTGATTGCTGGTGTCTCTGCTTATGTAAAATATGTCAGCCCTCAGACAAAAGTGATTGGGGTTGAGCCAGAAGATGCGCCCACCCTGTATAAGGCACTTGAGGCAAAGCGAAGAGTGAGATTAAAAGAGGTTGGTATTTTTGCAGATGGTGTAGCCGTTGCTCAAATTGGTAAAGAAACCTTCCGTATTGCCAAAGAATGTGTTGATGAAGTCATTCTTGTCACAACGGATGAAATCTGTGCCGCTATTAAGGATGTGTTTGATGACACCCGAACCGTTCCCGAACCTGCCGGTGCGCTGTCTATTGCCGGCCTGAAAAAATACATCTCGGAAAACAACCTTAAAGATAAAAACATGGTTGCCATTGAAAGTGGTGCCAACATTAATTTTGATCGTTTGCGACATGTTGCTGAACGTGCCGATCTGGGTGAAAAGAATGAAGCCCTGATTGCAGTAGAAATACCGGAAAAGCCAGGCAGCTTTCTGGCGTTCTGCAAGGACCTGGGCAAGCGTGGCATCACTGAATTCAACTATCGCTATGATGACAATGAAAAGGCACAGATTTTCTGTGGCGTGGAATTGCGTGATGGCGAGACTGAACAAAAAGCGCTAATCAAAAGCCTGTGCGGTAAAGGCTATAACGTGGTTGATCTGACAGAAAATGAAATGGCCAAACTTCACATACGTTATATGGTGGGGGGGCATGCGCCGCAGGCAACAAACGAACAGGTGTTCAGGTTCGTGTTCCCGGAAAGACCTGGGGCTTTACTGGATTTTCTTAAAGGATTAACACGTGGCTGGAATATCAGCCTGTTCCATTATCGCAACCATGGTTCTGCATACGGTCGGGTGTTACTGGGGATTCAGTTAAAGCCTTCAGAAAAGGCCAGCTTTAAACGTTTTTTAACGGATAATGGCTATGCCTTTACAGAGGAGACAAACAATCTTGCTTATAAACTGTTTGTGGGTTCCTCAAAAAACTAGGAATTGCAAGGTTGTTCAACAAGCTCACAATGACATCGAGTTCAGGAAAAAAAAGACCCGCTGATGCGGGTCTTTTTAATTAAGGATTATTT
>JABDQZ010000370.1 GCA_013041975.1 Gammaproteobacteria bacterium | reverse complement strand
GCTGTCCGAGATGCCACTGATGCTGAAATCGAGGCAGGAACCAAAGTCGCTGATGGTCCTGATCTAGGTGGTATTAACCCCGATAATATGGTTCCAATTCAGTAATGACTTCTCTGACTATTCAAATCGACTTCACAGCCAACCTGGCGCTTGAAGTCGTAAAACATATTCTTGCCGAAAACGAGAAAAGTTCAAAGATCCCAGAAGACAATATTGCCGGTCCGGTTTTTATTGCCAATGCTTTAGCTGACTTTTTTGACACTGCGGCTGGCATCGAACAACAGGACATGCAACTGGAACCTGATGCCATATCAGATTTTGGTCATCAAGGACTGGATCTGCTGGACCGCGTTTCCTGGCAAATCAGACAGCTGGATATTCATGACGAACGTGACCGTGTGGCAAGTATTTATGCCTCTCTTGCCGTCTGGTTGGCTCGTCGTGGCGCGGTCATTGAAAACATGGAAACGGTCGCGGATAGTTTCGCCATCATCGTCAACTCGGAAAATGATTCTGGCGAACTGGTCAACTTGTGCCGGTTAATGGAAGAAACCTTGCAGGCTGCTTCTGAACCCATCAAAAAGGATGAAGATCGTAGCGATCCCTGGCGACCATGGCGCGTGCTCAATCTCAATACTGGCATTGCAGCAACCAGGTCACTGGATGCAGAATTGATGAAACAGGTTTTCGCAGAGCTGGAAAAGCGTCTGCCTGAAGACGTATCTGGCTTTTTTGCTGATGGAAAACGTCAGATGGATACCCAGGATGTACCGCAGGAAGTCCGTGACGTATTGGATGAATATGTCAAAAAATGGCCCGCCATTCCGGCCGGGACAAAAATTGATTTTAAAAACCTGCAGTAATCCCCCACCTTGCTTTAAATTCGCTCATGCGAATGCAAGACAAGGTCTTGATTATGCCGCAGGAGCAGAATTTATTATCAACGCTTAAATGGATCATCAGCTAACAGAATACTGATATACGGTGCATACGTCAGTACGGCCCCCTGAGTCGGGCCTAAACCATGAAAGGCATTGACCAGCTGTTGCATTCTTTGTTCACTTTCAGGTTCGGCTCTGAGCCCTTTCACAGCATTAAGAAACTCTTCAATATCAGCTGAATTCATATACTCTTCCAGCATATCTATCGCTTCATCCAGCCGATCGATATGAACATTACTCATCAGCTGGTTGATTTCTACTTGTTCTGAATCATCGAATTCGGGAGGTTCTTCATGGACGTTAGCGGCAAAGGCACCAGACTGCGCGGATGGTCTCAGGCCGGTAAAGGTATTGTATTCGTCGCTTGCCATTTGTTTTAAGGTTGAAACAAAAGCATTGAACTCTTTTGCATTCGGATTTTCCATGAACAGGGAAATCAGCGCCTCACCATTAACACGGCTGTTAAAATCCAGACTGGAGCGCCGAATCATTGGTTCAGAATTCAACACACTGAGCATGACTGTCAGGGTCTCCTCTTTTTTGAAGGGAGCCTTGATGCGAACCTCGATGTGATCATCTACGATCTTGAATTCCTGGGTCCCTTTGAACAAATGCTTTTGTAAAAGTCTGGTAGTCATAATGATTACTTTATTTGCTAAACAATTTTTTATTGATATCGGCTACAAGTTCGTGGCCATAGGAATTCTCACCACAATGAGTCAGTTCTTCTTCAGTGGTGCGGAATGTCAGATAAGGACTGACTTCAACACCATCAACTTCAATCCCTGCAATATCATCGAGTGAACTGGCCATGCTGAAAGTAATTTCACCAGTTAGGTCTCTTAACTGATCCCCGGTGATACCATTCTGTGCAAGCTTGAACCTGACCTGCTCGGCGATTTCCCGAATGAATATTTCCTGAAGTTCATCAAATTTTTCAGTATCCAGCTTGAGTTCCATTTGTGTTTCCTACTTTCTCTTAAAGAACCGCGATTATACCTTCGCAACAAACTTCGGGGAATATTACCCTACTTAATACGATGAAAAACTCCCAACAGGAATCTCAATACTCTTGATGGACCCGTTACCGGTTTGCGTTGCCTACCACAGTATAACCCCCAACGTTCTCTGCGCCCGGTCATCCAGTCCTGTTT
>JABDQZ010000016.1 GCA_013041975.1 Gammaproteobacteria bacterium | reverse complement strand
ATTTTTGGTGTTGTCATCCTGAATGCGTTGATTGGTTTTATTCAGGAAGGCAAGGCTGAAAATGCCCTGAACGCGATACGCAAGATGCTCTCGCCAAGTGCCCTTGTGATGCGCTCTGGCAAGAAGGTTTCCATAGATGCCGAACAACTGGTGCCGGGTGATGTTGTGTTGCTGCAATCTGGTGACAAGGTGCCAGCTGATCTGCGTCTGATAAGGGTCAACGGTTTACAGATTCAGGAAGCGGTGCTCACTGGTGAATCGCTGGCCGTTGAAAAACAGCTGAGCCGCGTAGATCAGCAAGCGGTGATTGGCGACCAGTATTGCATGGCATTTTCAGGAACATTGGTTTCGCACGGGCAGGGTGCCGGTGTGGTCGTGGCAACCGGAGCTAATACCGAAATTGGTCGCATCAGCTCCATGGTTTCACAGGTAGACTCGGTATCAACGCCGCTGCTGAAACAGATGGCAGAGTTTGGCCGCTGGCTGACAATGGCAATACTCGGTATCGCTGGTCTTACCTTTATTTTTGGCTATCTGATTCGTGACTACGCTGCTTCAGACATGTTTCTTGCTGCAGTGAGCCTCGCTGTTGCGGCCATTCCAGAAGGGCTGCCCGCCATCATGACCATCACCCTGGCAATCGGCGTGCAGCGCATGGCCAGGCGCAATGCCATTATCCGTCGTTTGCCCGCAGTGGAAACCCTGGGAGCAGTTTCGGTTATCTGTTCAGACAAGACCGGCACTTTGACCCGCAATGAGATGACGGTACGCGCTATCAGGACTTCCAGTGAAGCCTTTGAACTGGATGGCCTGGGTTATGACCCTCACGGAGGCGTGTTTTACAGAAATGGTCATATCGTTCCAGCAAAGCATGCTGTGCTGGGCGAATTGTCCAGGGCGGCTGTACTTTGCAATGATGCTTCTGTAGAAAAGAAAAACGGCGAGTGGGTGGTTGTTGGCGACCCGATGGAAGGCGCCTTGCTGGTTGCCGGGATGAAAGCCGGAATAGACCAGGAGCAGGAAACCCGCTCATGGCCGCGTACTGATCTTATCCCGTTTGAGTCAGAACACCGCTTTATGGCAACCCTGCATCACAGCCACCAGGGTAAAGCCTGTATCTACCTTAAGGGTGCCCCTGAACGGGTGCTGGATATGTGTACCCACCAGCGTTCACTGGACGGTGACGAACCACTGGATAAAAACTGCTGGCTGGAAGCTATTGAAAAGATGGCGGTTGAGGGTCAGAGGGTACTGGCTATTGCTGCAAAACGGGTCAGCCATGAACAGGTGGAAATGAATTTTGACGATGTTGAGCAGGATCTGGTGATGCTCGGCATATTCGGATTGATAGATCCTCCGCGAGAAGAAGCGATTGAAGCCGTACGTTTATGCAGTAATGCCGGTGTACGCGTAAAAATGATCACAGGTGACCACGGCGCAACGGCCCGTGCCATTGCAGGCCAGCTGCAGCTGGTCAATTCAGATGATGTGCTCACAGGTGTTGAGCTGGAATCATTAAGTGAAGAGGCATTACGGGACAAGGTAGAGGATATTGATGTTTATGCCCGTGTCAGCCCGGAACACAAGTTGAGGCTGGTCAGACTGTTACAGGATCAAGGCCTGATTGTTGCCATGACAGGTGATGGGGTGAATGATGCCCCTGCGCTCAAACGTGCAGATGTCGGAACGGCGATGGGATTCAACGGCACAGAGGCGGCTAAGGAAGCCTCTGAAATGGTACTGGCTGATGATAACTTCGCTTCCATTTCGCATGCCGTGGAAGAAGGAAGAACGGTTTACGATAACCTGCGCAAGGCCATTTTGTTTATTTTGCCAACCAATGGCGGTGAAGCGATGGTGATTCTTGCAGCGATTGTCATGGGTTTTCAGCAGTTGCCTCTGACTCCGGTACAAATTCTTTGGGTCAACATGATCACGGCTGTGACACTGGCTTTGTCACTGGCATTCGAACCCCCGGAAGAAAATGTCATGCAACGTCCGCCCCGGCAAGCCGGTGAACCGATACTCAATCAGCACCTGGTATGGCGAATCCTGTTCGTTGCGACCATTCTGATGCTGGGTACCTTTGGGCTGTTTATCTATGAAACTACCCAGGGAGCGACAGTTGAAGTGGCCAGAACCGTAGCAGTAAATACGCTGGTGATGTTCGAGATTTTTTATCTGTTCAATTCCCGCTATATCAGTGAGTCGATTCTGAATGTAAAAGGCTTCACTGGAAATCGCTACGTACTGATGGCCATCGGGATATTGATCATCTTTCAGCTTGGATTTACCTATTTGCCACCCTTACAGGCGCTTTTTGGTACGGCACCAATTAATGCGCTGCAGTGGTTATGGATTGTGGCGGTTTCTTCCAGCGTTCTGATTCTGGTGGAAATCGAGAAATACTTCCTGCGGCGTCGTGAGGCCAGAAAAGGCCCTCAATGGAAAGAAATCTAGACCTGTGGTGTTCTCAGGCTCCCATCAGGGAACGATGTTGTATCAATCTTTCTGTTTTATAAAGCAATAAATTCTTCCAATGATTTCTGCCGGGCAATACAGGTTAATGTTATGGCCGATTTTTTAGCTGTAAGGGGAGAAAGAAAGTGCGAACAATCATGATCATGAATACAAAAGGGGGCTGCGGAAAGACAACCCTGGCAACTAACCTGGCTTGCTGGTTTGCCGATCAGGATGGCAAGGTCGCACTGGCCGATTTTGATCCGCAGGCTTCCTCTCTGGACTGGCTTGAAGCGCGAAATGACTATGATGGGGTTCCTGAAATAGAAGGTATTGATGCGACAAAGGATGCGGTTAAGCCTGCCCGGGGTACGGAATACCTGATCGTCGACGTGCCTGCAGGCCTGCATGGCGATGCAATCAATAAAGTCCTTAAGAAAGTCGAAACATTGATCATACCGGTGTTGCCATCGCCCATCGATATGCGCGCTGTCAAACGCTTTCTGACAGAATTGCTTGAATCAGGTCGAGTCAGCAAAAAAATGACAAAAATTGCGCTGGTGGCAAACCGTGTCAGAGAGAATTCAGTCGCCTGGCATACGCTGGAAGACTTTCTCGTGGAACAGAAAATTCCGGTGTTGACGCATTTGAGAGATTCGACAAACTACCTGAAATGCGCAGAAACCGGCCTCAGTATTTTTGAGCTGGCACCTTCTGCTGTTGCCAAGGACATGCCGCAATGGGATCCCATTATTGACTGGCTGGAAAGCCGGAAAAGTATGCCGACATAATTTAATAAGTCGAATCTTCAGCGATATATCTGAAGCAGCTCATCGCCCCCCCTCAGAAAGATGCCGTGAATATCTCCATGTAGACTTGGACGCCACGTCCATGCGGTGTGACCCATTCTGAAGGGAGTTCGGTAAGCTACTGACATACTCATAACCCACAATTCTCCAGTCCCGATTCGAGTGTGGGGTAGTCAAGCGTAATACCCAGCTCAGCAAGCGTTTTCTCATTGCGTAAACGCCTTGATTCGCGCATATAAGACATCATTCCCGCAGACAGTTTATGTTTTGCGTCTTCCAGTGATATTTCAGCAGGAAATGGCAGCCCCGCCTTGTCTGCCACGGCCGTAAAGTATTCAGCCATGGTGCCCGGATGTCCATCACAGGCATGGTAGATGGCGCCTTGTCGGCCCTTTTGCATGGCAGCAACAGCCATTTTCACCAGATCAGCAGAATGTATGCGGTTGGTGAAAGGAGAGTCTTCCTTACGCACAACCGGATGGCCTTCACTTATGCGTTTCAGCGGCAGTTTTCCCGGGCCATAGATGCCGGCCACTCTAAGGATAATAATGTCGGTTCCCTGTGCCTTGCCGTATTCGAGTAGCTGTTGCTCTGCATCATAACGCCTTTTTGCACGATCCACCTGTGGATTGACCGGCGCGTCTTCATTAATCCATTTTCCCTGGCAATCGCCATAGACCCCCGTAGTACTGATGTAAACGATGCGTGATGGAGGTGTTTGGTGCTTTTTCAGGGCTGTAATCAGGTTTCTGGTATGAGTGTCTTCGGTTCCCTCCCGGGGCGGTGGTGCGAAATGAAAAAGCCTGCAGGCAGAGATTTCTGTCTGCAATTCAAATTCGAAGGATAGATCGTTCTGTTGAGCAGCAATACCCAGTGATTCGAGTTTCTTTCTGGAATTTTCAGAGCGCACTATTGC
>JABDQZ010000366.1 GCA_013041975.1 Gammaproteobacteria bacterium | reverse complement strand
ATGGCAGAGAGGAAGGGATTCGAACCCTCGATACGTTTCCGTATACACACTTTCCAGGCGTGCGCCTTCAACCGCTCGGCCACCTCTCTAGGAAGCGCGAAAGGATACCTGAGCAGAGAATATTTCGCAATCATCCCATTTGCTAGATTCTAGCGTGGAATACTACCCCGGCAGGAATGGCACAAGCCCCTTAAAGGTGATGGCTTACCGTATGTTTCTGGGCATCGTTGACCAGGCGTCTGAAATCATCGCCACTCATATGAACCATCTGGTTGTGGTCTCCTGATTCGAAATAAATATCTTCCTTATCAAGCAAGGCCGGATCAATAATGGTATCGACTCCGTAGAGTTCACCCGTTGGGGGGATAAAACCACCTTCACAGTCATTAAAGGCAATCTCCTGCTCTGCCTTGTTCATGATGATAAATGCTCTGGCCATAGCCTGGTTAAGACGGTCAATATCCAGTCGGTGCGATGCCGGAATCACTGCCAGCAGATAACTGTCATCATCACCCAGCAAAATGGGTTTTGCGACCTTGTCATTGGTAACCTGTGTATCATCAGATATTTTGATGCTGGATGATGTTGGTAGATGTTCTATTAATTTATATTCGAAATCGTTTGAATCCAGATAATTTTTCAGCGTCATTGCGACACCCATTTTAGTAAACCTCCATTAAACTCTTTGGCAAAATAAAGTATAGTCATGGGAAATTACCTTTCAGCATAATCTTGATAAAAAATATTTAGGAAATATGGGCGCTCATAAAATAAAAAAATACTCAATTGCTGACACAGCTGATATTCATGAACTTTATGAGTTCTCGGTTCAGAACGCTGAGTCAGAAATCGATTTTGTCGATGATACCTTTCGAAAATTGAGAGGACGCAAAGCCTCGCTTCTACGCGAAGACTTTTGCGGCACCGCTAATGTCTGCTGTGAATGGGTTCAACGCCGTAAAACCAACCATGCCATTGGTGTTGATCTTGATACCGATGTATTGAACTGGTCACGAAAAAACAAGGTTGGCCGACTGGCCAAAAAACACCGCCAGAAGATCAAGCTGATCGAAGCCAATGTGCTGGACGTTAAAACCGAACCGGTAGATATCGTTTCAGCAATGAATTTCAGCTACTGGCTGTTAAAAAAACCCAAGCCACTGGGCCAGTACTTTAAATCAGTATTCAAATCCCTGAAAGACGATGGCATTTTCTTTCTGGATGCCTATGGTGGTTATGATGCCTTCAAAGAGATTGAAGAGGAACGGGAAGTTGAAGGTGATGAATATAATTTCATCTATACCTGGGAGCAGGAAAAATTCGATCCGATCACTAATGAATTACAATGCAGCATCCATTTTGATTTCGAAGATGGCTCATCCCTTCCCCAGGCCTTTGAATACGAATGGCGCTTATGGACTTTGCCTGAAATCAAGCAACTGTTAAGCGATGCCGGCTTCAGAAAAGTTACTTTCTACTGGCAGGGATTTGATAAAGATGGCGATGGCGATGGTGATTTCCAACCAGTGAAAGCGGGTAAAGTTGATGCTGATGCTGGATGGATCTGTTATATCACTGCAGAAAAATAAAACTCAGGCATCATTAAACTGAATATCAATTTGTTGATAATCAGTTTGTTGATATCGTAGCTTTTCAACCTGTATTGAGCCACTACCCTGCAGTTTTTTAAGGCTCTGAATAATTCCGCCAGAACTGCCTTCGTTGTCATCGCTTGACTCACCAGGTTCGTCATCTGCAACAAGCAGGTAATGATACCGATCAAGGTCAAGCTTTCCCAGCTGCACTTGAGCGTTCAGCATGGGTGGATTCATGGAATATTCAAGATCACCTTTTATTGAGGTGTCATCGATTGTCAGATCAAGACCCGAAAGAGATAAAGCTTCGTTATCGAATCTGAATTTAAGTTGTCCATCGATGAGCGAAAACTCATTTCCCTGTTGTAGTTTACTGATTACCATGGTTTCTGGAATCAGTGCATCATATGATTTCAACAAGCCATTGGGGTTTAATTTTTTTGCATTTAGCTTCCCCTGTATTGTGAGCAACTTACCTTTATCCAGGTGTGCTTTCGTGGAGAGAGCTTCAACAGTGCCATGAGAGGAAACCAGCCGGTTGAACTGAATAGCAAAAGTCGTTTCTGTGGCTTGGTCATCAGAAGATTGATCAAACTCAAGCGGAAGCGCTTCATACAGTTCCAGATAAGGATCAATGACCAGTTCATCAATCTTGAATTGAAAATGTTTACTGTTATCCGAAAAAACCATACTTCCCTGTAACAGGCTGTTGTCCAGTTGAAGAGAAGCTACGTCCATGCGCACTTCAGAAGCTGTTTTTCGGACTTTTACTCGCGCAGACAATGATTGCAAGGCTTTACCCTGACTTGAGATAGCTCCAGGCTCAAGCAATAACATGATGGCTTTTAAAGGATTCAGGTGATTGATTTCAGTTTCAATCATCAGGCTGTCGTGGCTTTGCCTGGCAGTTAATGAAGCCCTTAATGCAAGAGCATCCGATACAAATGAAGTTTCTCTGATTTGAACCAGTTGTCCATCAGGCTCGAGACTGAAAGCTCCAGAAACCTTAAAAGCCAATGGTTGTTCGTGAACGATAAAATCAAGCTGGGCAACAACCTGCTCAAAAACCAGTTGCTCACCCAGGCTCAGGTTTAAAGACGAGGTAAATGACCCTTTGAAAGTATTATCGTAAACGAAATCCAGCGTACTGTTGATCGCCATACCATCATCACTCACCAGTTCGAGTGCTACCTGAAGATTATTCAACTCATAGCGTTTACCGTTGATCTGGTCATCGATATGTATGGCCGAATCGATAACCCGAATGGATTTAAACGGTACACCAGTAATACGCTCCTGTTGGTCATCGGTGTTCACCATTTTATGCTTATGCTGCTGGGCAGCATCATCCGAAGTTGCTTTTCGCACAACATTAATCTGCAGCTTTTCCAGTATCAGGTGTTCACCCAGAAATTTTCCTCTGAAAAAGGATAACGGGGCCACCTCTGCAAGCAGTTTTTCTGCTGTGAACAACACCAAGCCTTGCTGGTCAATAACTTCAACTTGCCGGGAAACAAAACGCGTTGCTGGCCAGAATTCTAGAGAAACGCCGCCTTTTATGGCCAGGTTATGGCCGGTGACTTGTTTGAAAGAAGATTCAATCTGCTGGCGGGTATGATGAAAATCAGTATCCAGCCATATAACAAACGCCAGCAGGGCTGCAAGCAATACCGGAAGCAGGAGTACTCCCAGTATCAGTTTTCTTAACAGTCGCAACCCGGCTGGCGTTTTCAAAGAAGGGTTAGCATGCTTGATCAGGCAACTTTATGCTCATAAACATGAACATCACGCTGCTGATAAGGAATACCAATACCTTCCTTGTCGAGACGCACTTTAACCGCTTCAGTCATGGCAAACATCACGGGCCAGTAGTCGCCACTTTTAACCCACATTCTCATCACCAGATTCACTGAATCGGCAGCGAGTTCAGTGACAGCAACCATATGCGCAGGATCTTTGAGAATGCGCTCTTCTGCAGCGATCAGGTCTTCCAGTACGCCTTTTACATGTTTCAGGTCTGCGTCATAGGAAACGCCTACCGTCAGATCAACCCTGCGGGTCTCCTTGGTGGAGTAATTGATAATATTTCCACCTGAAAGGCTTGAGTTCGGAATAATAATGGTTTTGTTATCACCGGTTTTCATGGTGGTGGTGAAAATGGAAATCTCTTCTACCACGCCAGCAACACCAGCTCCTTCGATAAAATCGCCCACCTTGAAAGGACGGAAAATAATCATCAGGAATCCGGCTGCAAAGTTGGACAGGGATCCCTGCAATGCCAGACCGATAGCCAGGCCGGCGGCACCGAGAATGGCGATAAAGGATGTGGTTTGGATACCCAGTTGACCCAGTGCCGCCAGTACCACAAAGGCCATCATGGCAACATAAGCAATATTGCCTGCGAAACCAATAACCGTCGGATCGGTTTTGCCTTTTGCCATCATTTTTGTGATGACTCTCTTGATAATTTTCGCGACCCATTTACCAATAATAAAAATGGCAATGGCGGCAACCAGTTTCAGACCGTATAAAGCGACCAGTTCCTGTGCCTGTTCAAGCAGACCTGCTACTTCCATAATATCCTCTCGTTTGATGATTAAAATTCAAAACAAAAGAATAAAGGAAAATACAAAAACTTGGAATGAAATCTGTAAAGAAAGTAGCTGAAATTTTACTGTTTTCCACCATGAATCATGGTGATAAGGCTGGCCTCACTTTGACTCAAGCCAAGCTCTTCAACCAGTCTTTCGGCTGTTGCCCCCTGCTGCACCAGTCGAATGGCTTCACCAAAGGGTGCTTCACCCTGTGATTGCTGGTTTTCAATAGACTCCTGCCTGTGTTCGATGGCTGATTCTCTTGCTTCGATACTGCGCAAGCGGTTATCAACACCCACAGCACCGGCAGTTAATCCATTAATACTGACCTGCTGTGAATTAAGGCGGTTTTCCAGTTGATTGACACGATTGACAAGTGCATGCAAACGCATAATCAACTGAACAAGAAAAAAAGCCAGGATAACAACTACGACAGCAAGTGAAACAGTAACGAGATTCATTCAGGCATATACATCAATGTGGTCTTTAGCGGGGTTACCGGGTTGCTTCTCTTTTTTCTTTTTATGAGGCAGGCGCTCGTGTACACCATAGCGGCTTTTCTTTTTGTTAACCCTTTTTACAGAGGCAATATTTCTCGTGCGAGGCAGCTCATTTGTACGAGTAATATCAGCCATAATATTGCTCCTTTGTTAGAACATGCTCATTTCTGCCCATTCTTCCTCTGATAGCAGCTTGTTTAAATCTACAACAATTAGAAGGTTGCTATCACGGCTGGCAACTCCCTGGATATAACGCGAACTTTCATCGTTGCCAACATTTGGAGCAGAGTCAATTTCTGAAACATGCAGATCCGCAACTTCTGCAACACTGTCGACCAGAATACCAACAACCTGTGCCTCGGACTCAATCACGATAATACGACTTAAATCATTAATTTCCGCACTGGGTAAGCCGAAGCGTACACGTGTATCAATAACCGTGACTACGTTACCACGCAGGTTGATAATACCCAGTACATAATGAGGTGCTCCCGGAACCGGTGCGATTTCAGCAACGCGCAATACTTCCTGAACCTGCATCACATTGATGCCGTAGGTTTCATCCTTCAATCGAAAGGTTACCAGCTGAATCTCTGGATCATTGTTAACCGTTTCATCGTCGACTTCTGTAGTCATTAAGGTTCTCCGGAATCATATCAATTGCAAGAACAAATCATTGTTCCTATAAAAATAGCATTATTTTGTGTTAATTTCCTTCAACAACTCTTCAGTATCCAGAAGCACGCTCAAGCGTTCTATGAGGATACCAACTGCCCAGGGCCTGGCTTTTCGTGTAATTCTCCAGCGCACCTCGTCCTGTTTCAGAGAAATAGTTTCTATTATCGCATTACAGCTCAAGGCCAGGTTTTGGCCCACTCGCAGAAAATGACTGGCATGATTTTCTCTACGTTCATCGGCGCTCTGAGTGATCTTCTCCGGCATAATTAATCGCGCGGTATCAACAATAACAACATTTTCATCCCGATACTCAATCACACCCAGATGCCAGTCTGGCTGTGTCGGCATCGGCATGGTTTCCTGGTCCCACGTTGAAATACCACTTAAAAGAATCAGAGGTACTGCAACTTCCACACCTTCCACATCAACCAACAAGCAGGGTATCGTATGCTCTACCCACTCAGGAAGACTGTTTTTGATTTTCAGTTCTTCAGTTGCCTGAAGGATCAACCGCTCCTGCATTTCTAGCGGCAATTGCTCAAAAATCTTTACATTATCTGTCTGCTGTTCCGTTTGCAGCTCAGGTTGAACGTCTGCTTCAGGCTCTACCAGTAGCTCTACTTGCTGATCAGTTTGTTGCTCTTGTTTACTCTCTACGGCTGTTTCAACTTTGGTTGGTTGCTTTTCATCGACTTCCTGTAAAAGTGATTCAAGCAGATCAAATACAGCCTCTTCTGACTCAACCAGCGTTGTTTCCTGGGGTGTTTTTTTTTCAGCTCGCCGCTGCATGTTTTTCCCCAAGACTGTCCTGCAGCATATCTTCCAACAGTCGGGTATAGGCCTCGACTCCCCTGGCTTTCGGATCGAAAAATGCCGGTGGAATACCTGCACGACTGGCTTCACGGAACTTGGTATCAACGGGAATCACACCGTGCCACAAATGATCCATGAAATTTTGTTTGAGTACCTGCAAGCTGTCTATTGAAGCCCGGGTTCGCTTGTCATACATGGTAGGCACAATGGTATAAGCCAATGGCGCACGTCGTGCCTTGAGTACCATTTTCAGTGTATGTGTCATGCGTTCCAGGCCCTTGATCGCCAGGAACTCTGTCTGAACCGGGACTACCAGGTGTTCACAGGCTGCCAGCGCATTGATAAGCAGCACCCCCAGCAATGGTGGACAATCAATCAGCACATAATCAAACTGATTCTGAACCTTTGCCAGTGAATTTTTCAACACCAGCCCCATACCATCAAGTTTGGCCGACTGTCGATCCAGAGTGGCCAGGGCAACAGAGGCTGGCATCAATGACAAACCTGGTGTACCGGTATCACAGAACACTTCATTGGGATCAAGTTCTCGCTTGTCCGCCAGCGCCTGAAATAACGAATAAGTGCTTTCGTCCAGTGCGTCGGGATCGTAGCGGAAATAGCTGGTCAGTGAGCCGTGTGGATCAACGTCAACCAGTAACGTGCGAAAACCCCATGCTGCCAACAATCCACCCAGCGCGACGGTCGTCGTTGTCTTGCCTACCCCGCCTTTTTGATTTGCCACCGTCCAGACTTTCATTAAAAGCCTCCAGGTGATTCGGCCCAGGGAACATCTCCCTGATCAGGCAAGGCCGATTCAACACCAAGCGCCCCGTATGCCCCCTGGGCATCATCAGCCCGCAGAACCAGAGTGACACGACGGTTTTTCTTGCGCCCATCTTCCGAATCATTGCTGCTGATAGGACGAAACTCACCATAACCAATAGCAGCCAGACGCTCTGGTGCTACACCCTGGCGCGCCAGATACTCGACAACACTGGCAGCACGCGCAGCTGATAGCTCCCAGTTAGACGGATACGCCATGGTCTTGATGGGTACGTTATCCGTATGCCCTTCCACATGGATACTATTGTTAAGCGGTTTGATAATAATGGCTATATCACGAAATGCCTTGCGGGCATCATCAGAGAGGCGTGCACTGCCACTGCCAAAAAGCATCTTGCTGCTCAATTGAATTTCTATCTTATCGCCCTGCAGGTTGATCTTGACCAGTTTTTTATCGACAAACCCCTGCAGAGAAGAATCCAGGTTGCTGGCCACTACCCAAAGGCGATTATCGGCAGGTTCCTCGTCAGATGACTTGGGCTCTGGAAATCCTTCCTGCTGTTCTTCAATTGGCTGTTCTCCAAGTTCAGACTGCTTGGATTCTTCTCCACGAAGCATGAAGTCGCCATTCTGGTTCTCATCAGTCAACAATGGCACCGGCATTTGTTCTGCCTCTTTCAACTGGTCTGAAAAAGCTTCAACCATGGTGTCGGAAAGTACGCGGTACTTACCCTCGTTGACCGAAGAAATAGCGTACATCACCACAAAAAAGGCAAACAGCAAGGTAATAAAATCAGCATAGGACACCAACCACCTTTCGTGGTTCTCTGGTTCTTCAACTTTTTTCTTTCTTCGAGCCACTAGATGTTACCTGTTTAAAACTCGTATCCCTGCAATTTCGATTCGATATGACGAGGATTCTCTCCCTCGGCAATTGAGACAATTCCCTCAATGACCATTTCCAGATACATGGTGCGCTGTGCAATCTGGTTTTTCAGCTTGTTGGCAAACGGCAGAAGGAAAAGGTTTGCCAGTCCAACACCATAAATGGTGGCAACAAATGCCGTAGCGATACCACCACCGAGCTTTTCCGGGTCACCCAGATTCTGCATCACATGAATCAGCCCCATTACCGCCCCCAGAATACCGATGGTAGGCGCATATCCTCCCATGCCTTCAAACACCTTTGTCGCCTGGATATCCAGGCTTTCACGACTATCCAGTTCAACCTCAAGGACATTTCGAATGACTTCCGGCTCGTTGCCATCAACCAGCAATTCGATACCTTTTCGAATGAAACGATCTTTTTCCCTTTGGGTAGCATTTTCCAGGCCAAGTAGCCCATCTCTACGGGCAATGATGCTCCATTCAACCAGTTTCTTGATCGTTTCCTGTACAGGAAGATGGGTAGGACGAAAAACTGATCCTGACATTCTCATGGCACGCACAAAAATTGGTACCGGCGTCTGCAATAATATAGCGCCGATAGTACCGCCCAGTACAATGGCCATTGCCGGGCCATTAATCAATGAAGCAACATGACCGCCTTCCAGCCAGTTGCCACCCAGAATGGCCAGCAATGCAATAAAAATACCGATAATGCTGAGGAAATCCATATCAAAACGCCTTTGTTAACTGTTCGCCAATGACATCAAGTGGTAATACCCTGTCTGATAAACCCGCCTTCTCAACGGCCTGGGGCATACCATAGACAACACAACTTTCCTGATTTTGTGACCATACGGTCGCACCAGCCTGTTTCAGCTTTTGCGCTCCCATTTTGCCATCGGCCCCCATTCCTGTGAGCACCAGTGCCAAAACCTTTTGGCCATAACTTTCAGCAGCTGAGGCAAAACCAACATCAACGCTGGGATGATAGGTCTGTTCCGGCAGGCTTTCCTTGATGTCAACTTTGCCTCGATTGACAAGCAGTTGCATCCCGCCCGGAGCAAGCAGCACCAGCCCTGCTTTGAGCGCGTCCTTGTCAGTCGCCTCCCTGACGCTGAGGTTGCACAAGTCATTCAAACGATTTGCGTAGGCAGTAGTAAATGAAGCAGGCATATGCACCATTGCTATGACAGGCACAGGAAAATTTCCCGGTAAACTGGTCAAGACATTCTGCAGGGCAACCGGACCTCCAGTCGACGCACCGATGATCAGCAGATCAAAATCATTGTTACCCTTGGATGCGTTTGCGGGTGAAGCGACAACCGTTTTTTTCTGTGGCTGTCCGGGTATCGGGGCCGAGCCGACCGTTTTCAATTGTTGTCGGTTGGTTTTCAGGGCAATATTCAATACCTTTTCACGCAGCACCACGTAAGTTTCATCATAGGTACTGGAAGGTGAAAAGTTTTTACTCAGGTAATCAACAGCTCCGGCATCCAGTGCATCCAGCGTGACACGGGCACCTTCGGAGGTCAGATTGGAAAACATCAGGACAGGCGTTGGATTGGACAGCATGATTTCACGGACTGCCTGAATACCGTCCATGACAGGCATTTCAACATCCATGGTAATAATATCGGGATTTAGCTGGGCTGCTTTTTCTACAGCATCTTTACCATTAACAGCAGTTCCAACGATATTGATATGAGGTGACTGCTGTAAAATTTCGATGATGCGGTGACGAAAAAAAGCAGAGTCGTCGACTACCAAGACATCTACCTGTTGTCCCATAAGTATTCACTCTGCTCTTTCTTGTTTAGCCAGTATTATCCGACACCTAAGTGGCATATTTTCTCATTAGACCGGGAACATCCATGATCAGTGCAATATTGCCGTCACCGGTAATTGTCGCACCTGCCATGCCTTCCAGTCCCTGCAGCAATGCGCCCAGGGGTTTGATGACAACTTCTTCCTGGCCGACAAGGTGATCAACAACAAGACCCACCTGAACATTGGCAACATTGACAACGACCACATGACCGCCACCATTACTGTAATCTACTGGCTCACCACCTTTGACCAGCCATTCACGCAGGTAGAACAAGGGCAATGCACGACCACGAACACGAATGGTCAGTTGTCCATCCACAACGTTTGTCTTGCTCAGGTCAAGATTGAAAATCTCAACCACACTGGCCAATGGCAAGGCAAATGGCTGCTCACCAAGAATGACCATCAGGGTTGGAAGAATAGCCAGGGTCAGCGGCAGTTTGACCGTAATAATAGAGCCTTGACCAAGCTCGGAATCCACCTCTACAGAACCATTCATCTGTGCGATACGGGTCTTGACCACATCCATGCCTACACCACGTCCGGAAATATCGGAAATTTGTTTCTTGGTGGAAAAGCCGGGATGAAAAATTAGGTTATAGCATTCCTTGTTATCCAGACGCGCAGCAGCTTCGGCATCCATCATGCCACGTTCGACAGCAAGGCCACGAAGCACGTCTGCATCCATTCCTTTACCATCATCCATAATGGAGAGCAAGATATGATCACCTTCCTGCAAGGCGGTCAGCAGTACTCTACCTTTACGGGGTTTGCCTGCTGCTTCACGGTCATCCGGCATTTCAATACCATGGTCAACTGAGTTACGAACCAGGTGAACCATTGGATCGGCCAGGGCCTCAACGAGGTTTTTATCGAGATCTGTATCTTCCCCTTCCATTTCGAGGTCGATCTCTTTGTTCAGTGAACGGGCAAGGTCACGCACGACTCGTGGGAAACGCCCGAATACTTTCTTGATTGGCTGCATGCGGGTTTTCATCACTGCCAGCTGCAGGTCAGAAGTGACCACATCCAGATTAGATACTACTGCCGCAACAGCTTCATTTTCCATGGAGGCCCTCAGTGTGGCCAGCCTGTTACGCACCAGCACCAGCTCACCCACCATATTCATAATGTCATCAAGCCGTTGGGTATCGACACGTACTGTCGTTTCAGCCGACGGTGCGGACTTGGCATTTGCTTTGCCCCCAGCCTTGGCAGCGGGTTCTGCCTTGGCTTTTGGAGCTGCCTTGGCTTTTGGTTCAGCCGGCTTCTTGGGAGCTGGTTTCTGCGCAGCCGGTTCCGGTTTGGATTGAGGCGCTGGAGGAGGTGTAGCTGCCGCAGCAGTGTCACCGGCAGCTACAGGCTTTGTATCAAACTTGCCTTTTCCATGAATGTCATCCAGCAGGTTTTCAAATTCTTCTTCAGAAATTTCATCAGAGTCAGAGGCCCCAGAAGCTACGCCAGCATCGGGTGCCGGGGCTTTGAATTTGCCTTCACCATGGAGCTCATCCAGCAAGTTTTCGAATTCTTCTTCGCTGATGTCATCACCACTGGCTGGCGGCGCAGCAGCTTTATCGGTTCCGGCAGCAGAAAGCAGTTCATCGAGCGCTTCCTCACCCTGTGTCGCAGGTTCAGCAGCTGGTGGCTCGGTTTGCGGTTCTGGTGCAGCAGCCGGTTCTGGCTCCTCACCGGCAGGAACAGCATAGTTCTTGAGAGTTTCGATAAGAGAGGCATCAACATGTTCAGGGTCTATGCCTTCCTGGATACCGGCGAACATAGCATTGACCGAATCGATCACCTGCAGAATGGCATCCATCAGCTCAGCGTCGATAGTTCTTTTTCCCTGACGCAGTATGTCAAAAACATTTTCAGCCTTGTGACACACTTCTACCAGTGCATCGATACTCAGGAACCCGGCACCACCCTTAATGGTATGAAAACCACGAAATACGGCATTGAGAAGATCAGGATCTTCAGGGGTTTGTTCGAGATCTACAAGTTGCTCATTGAGCTCCTCGAGAATTTCCCCACCCTCTACGAGAAAGTCCTGAAGAATCTCGTCGTTCAGGTCAAGAGCCATCATCCACTCCTTAATTCGGAAACTGTTGTGTTTTTATATTTATTCAAAAGCCAAGACTTGATAGCAAATCATCAACATCATCCTGTCCACTGACAACCTGTGACTGGGTGACTCCCGGTACAACAGGTCCATCTTCTTCTGCCATTTTCTGCTTGCGAATATCTTCATCATTTTTACTGGTATGGGCATTGCCTGCCAGTTTTACCAGGTGGATCAGACGACCTTCAACATCCTGAACCAGCTTGATCACTTTTTTGATGATTTGCCCGGTAATATCCTGAAAACCCTGGGCCATCATGATTTCATTCATTTTGTCGTGCAGTTCATTGCTGTCTTCTGCCGTATTTTGCAAAAACTCGCTCAGTTCACCGCTCAACGCCTTGAAATCATCAACCTTCATTTCCCGTTGTAAAAACTTGCCCCATTGCTGGTTCAGGTGTTCAGCCTTGGATTTCAGCCGTTCAGAAACCGGTAATGCGCCTTCAATGGCAGTCAATGTTTGATGAGCCGCCGTTTCTGTGGTTTCAATCACATACTGCAAACGTTCCGTGGCATCAGGTATATCAACCTGAACCATTTCAGCCATCGCAGTATCCATCACAAAGCCATTAATCGCTTCATGCAATTCGCGTGTCAGGCGTCCGACTTCCTGAAACAGGTCACCCGGGTTTGAATCAGATGCTGTCAATTCTGCAAGGGTGTTGCTTGCCATTTCTTCATTATCAGCTTCCAGTTCAGCTACCAGACGTCTGGCCAGCTCCAGTTTATTATCTTTGTCCATAGTCAGATCGGCTTAACCATTGACGCGTTCAAAGATCTTGCTGATTTTTTCTTCAAGCGTTCCTGCTGTGAAAGGTTTGACCACGTAACCATTGACACCGGCCTGGGCCGCTTCGATGATCTGCTCACGTTTGGACTCTGCCGTTACCATCAAGACTGGCAGTGAAGCCAGGTTCGGATCGGCTCTAACGGCTTTTAACAGGTCAATGCCTGTCATGCCTGGCATGTTCCAGTCAGTTACCAGAAAATCGAAATTACCAGATTGCAATTTTGGCAGTGCGGTATTTCCATCATCAGCTTCTTCAATGTTTTTGAATCCAAGATCACCCAGCAGGTTTTTTACGATTCGGCGCATTGTAGAGAAGTCATCCACAACCAGAATTTTCATGTTTTTGTCCAACGCAACCTCCGGACTGTTTATATTTTCTTAAGTAAACGTTAACAGGCCTATCGGCCAGTCAATGAAAAAATTTAGGATTATTTTATCGATTCAAGCTGAATTAGCCATGCAGTCATTACGGACTGTACTTCTGTTGAAACTCTGGCAGCCAGGAACTCATTCGGGATCGTAAACGCATGGCGGCCTGACTATGAATCTGACAAACGCGTGATTCGCTGACACCCAGTACCTGACCTATCTCGCGTAGATTCAGTTCCTCATCGTAATACAGGGCCACAACCAGACGCTCTCTTTCCGGCAATCCGGAAATTGCCGTAGCCAGGGCTTGTTTGAAATCATCACGCTCAAGACCATCGTCAGGTGTTCGTGAATCCGCTGATACCGTCAGAGAATCCGCCTGATTATCGACTTCACCAAGGGCTACCAGTTCATCAAAACTAAAAATACGCGAACCGGAGGCATCTTTCAGGATCGAATGGTAATCATTAAGAGAAATATTGAGAGTCTCGGCTACCTCGACGTCACGTGCATCGCGACCTTCGGCATTTTCAATTTCACGCATGGCATCCGCCACCACTCTGGCCTTGCGGTGCACAGAGCGTGGTGTCCAGTCGCTGC
>JABDQZ010000365.1 GCA_013041975.1 Gammaproteobacteria bacterium | reverse complement strand
GTGCAGAGTCATCAACTATCAGAACCTTAATCATTTATTCAACCTTGAATACAACATCCATTTGATCCTCAAAACAGTTCAATTTCTGTCTCCACTGGAGTCCGTTCAATTTCTTTACGGTACTGGGTTTCACGAGAAAGTACCGTAGAGTTATGCATGGTCTTAAGCTTCTTGACGCGCGCCCGTCCTGATTCTGGGAAGTAAATGACCTTACGTGGAAAAATATCGCCTACATCTTCTGCCAATACCGGTATTCCTTCGGTTTTAAGATAGCTGCGTACAAACTCGATATTGGTTAAACCGATATCTGTCTGGGCTTCCATCATCCGGCCACCTCCGAATATCTTGGCTTCAAGGTGTTTTTTATGACCACCATTTTTAAGAATATCGTTGATCATATGTTCCATGGCATAGTTACCAAAACGCGTCGCGGTACTGGTAAAATCTTCTGAACCGCCCCAGCCCTTGCCGTCAGACAAGGGCAACATAAAATGATTCATACCGCCTATACCAAACACCTTGTCGCGAATACAGGCTGACACACAGGATCCCAGAACCGTGGTCACCAGTTCATCGTAATTGGTTACATAATATTCACCCGGCAGTATCTTCGCTGCCTGGATATCATGCTGCTTGTCCCAGTAACGATTAATACGCTCAAAACCCTGCAGGCTGGGCCTGAGGTTATGACGTTTAATTCCAAACTCCGTCACTTGATCTTCCTGTAAATAGTATTGCCTATCAGCTCAAAACGATCCGTAACCTTGTACAGTGACTCCGAGTGGCCGATAAACAGATATCCACCCGGTTTCAGACTGTTCGCATATTGGTCAACCAGCTTCGCCTTGGTTTCCTTGTTGAAATAAATAATCACATTACGACAGAAAATCACATCCTGTGGCTCCTGTGACCAGTTATCTATCAGGTTTAGCTGACCGAACTCAATCATCTGGTTCAGCTCAGGCTTGACCTTCACCAATCCTTGCTGCTTACCCGCACCTTTGAAAAACCACCGCTTCAAACGTTTTTTGGACATGCCTTCCACCCTTGACATCGAATATACGCCACGGTTTGCTTTCGCAACAACATTCGAATCAAGGTCTGTTGCCTTGAGTTCAAAATTCCAGTTCGCCAGCAATGGCGATTCTTTCATGATTATAGCCAGTGAATAAGGCTCTTCACCGGTTGAACACCCTGCCGACCATAGCTTGATGTTGCGGTCAGGGTTTTTTTGCGTTAATTCCGGGAACACGGTATCTGACAGGTATTCAAAATGATGATTTTCCCTGAAAAATGCCGTCAGGTTGGTAGTAATGGCATTAATAAGTTCACTGGTTTCGTTACCTTCACGCTCGTCACGTACAATGGCACAGTATTCCTGGAAGCTGTTCAGTTTCAATGACCGCACACGCCTCGAAAGCCGTGAATAAAACATATTAAACTTGTCATCACTGACCACAATACCAGTACGTTCGTGAATAATTTTACTCAGGAATGTGAAATCTTTTTGCGTGAAAGAAAACTCACGTTCATTAGACATCATTGACTATTCATTCCCTGGTTAAAAGAATTCGATTTGATCAGCGGAATTAGCCACTTCATTGACCTTTGCCCGACAAATCTCCAACGCCTCTTCGACCGAGGCGCCAGACAACAGGGCATCAAACATCTCCTGTTCTTCAATCATGCTGTACCGACCCCGAATGGATCCCTGAAGGCTCATCCACTCATTCGGGTTGTAGAGTCTGGCCTGGTCGGATACCAGTTCAGCCAGTGCATTGAGACTGTGATTGACATGATCCAGACGCTGCGTCAGCTTGTCGTAAAACTGGAACGCCACGATAGAATGGTTAACACTGTTGGCAAGTTCCGTGCATTGCCCCTGAATGTCAGCAACGGGCTGCTCATTACCTTCTATCGAAATTTTTTCTGCTGCAGCGCTGATTTTTTGTGTCTGTTCCACCATGGCAGTAAAGCTGGTTGTCAGGGCTCCAAGCGAATCATCACTCTGATTCATCGCCATTTCGATTTGAGCAACGGCCAAACTTAACATCCTTACCGTTTCGCGCACCTGGCTCCAGTCCAGGTCAGGTTTTTCCGCAAAAGATTTTTTATTTGTCATCGTTCCATCTACCTTAACAAATGGCTTGCCGCTGCAATCAGAACAGCCCCCAGGCAGTACCTTCGCCATCATCTTTAATTTCTACATCCTGCATATTCAGCAGTTCAAGCAGTCCGACCAGTTTCACGGCATCCATCAATGTCGAAGAGACTTTTACCCAGGTTATTTCAAGATTGTTTTTTGCCGCATTCTTGAAAAGGGCTGCCAGCAATTGCAGGCCAGCACCATCAATCTGTTCCAGTTCTTCGGCATTCAACTTGACCGGTAAAGCATCTGCAAGAATATGAGTCAGTTCAATCTTCTTTGCTTCGACATCAGCAATTGTCAGGTCGCTGCCCAGATCAATCACGGGTCGGTCTTCACTCTGCGCTGTCTCACCCATTTCATTCACCTCACTTAGTGGTGGCTCTGGCTTTGGCTGTTCCATTGATTCAACCATTCCGATCACGCTGCTATCTTCAGTCGGGGACTCAGCCCGGAAACCGAAATGCTGCTCGGCTTCTTCGCCACCCTCGGCGATCATTGCAAACGGATCATTTCCCAGTAATGATGGTTGCTCATCGACCATGGCGCCATTGGCCCTTTCATCACCGGTGATCATTGCCAGCGGATCATGAACCAGTAATGGCTCATCTTCATACTCAACTTCCATTTCATCAACATCTGCATCCAGCATCGACAATGCATTTTCATCCATTAACTGAGCTGTTTTTTTCTTTTTAGCTGCCGCTTTTTTCTTCACAGCAGCTTTCTTCAGCGCTGTTTTCTTTTTGACGGTGGCCTTTTTACGTATTACCACTTTCTTCTTTACCGCCATGCTTCAAACCTGTTCGAGTGTATTGCCTTCGATAAAATCCTGAGCCAGCAGACGAAAATCTTCAGCTGAACTCGAAAATTCACGATATTCAAAAATGGTTCTGCCAACACCGGGACATTCAGCCAGAGCAGATGCTTCGCGAATGGCGGTCTGAAAAATCAGACCCGGAAAATGTTCCAGCAGTTTCTCCAGCACTTCCTGAGACAGGCGCCTGCGTGCAACAAAACGGCTCAGGACAATTTTTTTCTTCACCGGTGTTTTACGCAAGCTGTCAAAACGCCTGAGCGTAATCATCAGATGTGCCAGTCCATTCAGCGACAGGTAATCACCTGAAACCGGAATCATGACTTCGTCCACGGCCAATATGGCATTGGCAGCCAGCAAGCCTGACGAAGGCGGGCAATCGATCAAAACATAATCTGTTTCCTCAGGTAACTGGGACAAGGCATTCTGCAACAGGTGCATACGGTCTTTGGCATTACCACCAAATTCCTCGATTTCCCGCAGGCTGATACCAGCCGGTATAAGCAGCATACTTTCACGCGTCTCAATTTTTACCGCCTGCATGACAGCATCACCATTGAGGACATCACCCAGTCCATGTCGGGGCGGCTTGAAAATACCCAGGCTTGCTGACAAATGCCCTTGCGGATCGAGATCCATGGCCACCACTTTCTTTCCAGTCAGCGCCAGTGCATGACCGAGATTGGCCGTCAATGTCGTCTTGCCAACCCCGCCTTTCTGATTAAGTACCGCAACAACTTTCATGAACGTTTGAGTTCCCTAGCTCAGATTATCCAGCAGCCCCAATTCATTGGCCTTAAACAGCTGGTCCACATCCAGTAATACCACCATACGTTCATCACGGGAAACCATACCGCGCATATAGCGATCGTTTATCTTTGTCCCTATCTCGGGTGCTTTTCTGATTTCCTTTTCAGACACGTCGAGCACATCAGATACGGCATCAACAACGGCGCCCACAAATTGCTTTTCACCATTCTCGCGGCTGACTGACAGCACAATAATGACCGTGGTTGGATGATATTCAACCTTGCTCATATTCATACGAATACGCAAGTCAATGATTGGCACGATGGTGCCACGTAAATCCAGCACACCCTTAACATAATCGGGAGTATCCGGTAATAAACGCAGTTCCTCCCAGCCCCGTATTTCCTGTACACGTAAAATATCCACGCCGTAATCTTCACCGCCGAGACTGAAACTCAGGTACTGCCCGCCATTGCCCTCGGTCGCTATCGATGTATCACTCATTACCCTCTCCCGGAATTAACCGACTTTGTCTTCAACCTTTCTTAGCAAGGTAACAATTTCACTGGAAAGCGAGTCAATACTGTTGAATTTGTTTTCTGCCGCCTGATAGTTTCCTGCATTTCTCAGATCAATAATTTCACGAATCGTGTTGTGCATTATTTCATGCTGTTTTTCCATCAATACCATCTCATCAAAATGACCATACTTTGCCATACCAGAGCTATAGAGCCATTTTCCCAAAACGCAATCACGATGAGACACAGCTTCCTGATGGGTCAATGCCTGTTTTCCATCAAGAAAATCCCTGATTTTCTGCTTCCAGGCAAGATGAGCTGTACGGGCCGAGAAAAAATCAAGTTCGCCCTCGTTACTGGAAGACTCTAATTCATCAGCCCATGGCTCTTCAGGATTGAAACGCACTTCAAAGAAATTCATGGTCTGGTTCATTTCGGCTGTCTTGTCATACATGGAGGCTGATGCCGCTGAAGTTTCCTCCGCCAGCGCTGCATTTTGCTGGGTAATCTCATCCATGGAGGTGACCGCCTGGTTGACCTGATCTATCCCTGTGGACTGCTCAGCACTGGATGCTGCGATCTCAGCAACGATATCACCCACTTTCTTGACGGCGTCAACGATCTCGGACAAGGTTTCCCCTGACTCATTGACCAGTTCTGCACCAGCCTGAACCTTGGATTGCGAATCCTGAATGAGCGTCTTGATTTCCTTGGCCGCATCTGCCGAACGTGATGCCAGATTTCGCACTTCGGTAGCAACGACTGCAAAGCCCCTGCCCTGCTCACCAGCCCTTGCCGCTTCAACAGAAGCATTCAATGCCAACAGATTCGTCTGGAATGCAATTTCATCAATCACCCCGATAATTTCTGCAATCTTGTTGGATGAGGTATTGATTTCTTCCATCGCCTGTACCGCGTTGCTCACAACAGAGCCACCCTTTTCTGCTGACTGACGAGCTGTAGCTGCCACCTGGTTGGCCTGTTGTGCATTATCCGCATTGTTTCTTACAGTAGAGGTCAGTTGTTCCATACTGGCAGCGGTTTCTTCCAGGCTCGCTGCCTGCTGTTCAGTTCGTGAAGACAGGTTCAAATTGCCTGAGGAAATTTCATCCGAAGACGTGGCCATGGATCCTGCCATTTCACGCAACTGTCGAACCGTTTCCTCAATATGCTTGATCGTACCGTTAACACTACCCTTAACTTCGCCAAAGCGTCCTTTGTAGTTGGTAGTAATAGTTTTCGTCAGATCGCCACCCTCCATTTTGGACATAACAGCTGCGATATCATCAAACACCGATGAAACTCCATCCAACAGGGAATTGATTCCAACACTGAGGTGCTTGAAGAAACCATATTTTCCTTCCAGGGCAATGCGCTCTGACAATTCTCCATTGCGTGCAGCTGCCACAATACCTTCTACTTCCTCTTCAATAGCAACTTCCAGGGTACGGTCGGTCCACTCCACTGCAGTACCCAGGCGTTCGCCCTCATCAGAAACAACCGGGTTGGCTACAAATTTCATGGTTCTACTGCCAATTTGAAACTCTGCGGTGTGCAATCCTGACAGGTTATCAATCATACGTATCTGATACTCAGGATTTTTATGGAAACCATCAATGTTAGTGTGGATCAGGTTGTGCGCATCAAAGTCAGGCAGGTCTTTCTGAATATCTTTTTCTGCATCGGTAAACAGTGTCTGCGCTGTCTTGTTCATATAAATGATATTGCGATCAGGATCAGCAAGCATGACACTGGAAGACACATTGTCCAGCGCTGTCCTGATTCGCAGATTTTCTTGAGCAAACTGACGCTCCATTTCCAGCTGTTTCTCTTCAGCAGCGATAAGTGCCAGTTCTTCAGTACGGTCACGCCATTCAACGGCTGTACCGATACGCTGACCATTCTCGTCGAGCACTGGATTTGCAATAATCTTGAAACAGCGGGACCCGACACTCAGATCAGCATCAATGGTATCGTCCACTGCATCCAGGATTTTTCGCTGGTGAGAAGGGTCTTTGTGGAACACGTCGATATTGGTTCCAATTAGCGTTGATGCATCGAAATGAGGAATCAGCTCTTTAATGTCAGCCTCGGCATCCTGCATCATTTTCTGTACTGCAGGGTTCATGTAGATGATGTTGTAATCCTGGTCCGCCAGCATCACGTTAGTCGTCACTGAATCCACTGCTGTTTTGATACGGGTTGATGTAGCAGCTACTTCGCGCGCATCCATCACATCAAAACCGAGTTTGATTTGCGTCATCTTGATGGTTTGCAGCAAACGTCCGATTTCATCATCACGATTGCTTTCAACCCAGTCGAAATAGTTGCCCTGTGAAACCTGGTGCAACTTGTCACTGGCATATTTAAGCGGAGTCGTCACATAGTTTGTCAGTCCAAAGCCGAATATGGCAGTAGCAACCCCCATGGCAGCCAGCATGGTGTAGATAGTGCTGTTATCGACCTCCATCCTGATCATCATGCCTATTGCAAACAACAGGATTAAAGTGGCAACAACGGTACTGGCCATCAGGGTTTTGATGCCGAACCGGTATAAGATACTGGTAACCATGTCTTTCTGCCCCGGACTGAGGTCAGCTGTGCCTGCATTGATATCACGATACAATGCTTCAGCATCCGTGATTTCCTGACGGCTTGGCATGGATCTGACAGAAATAAATTGCTGAATTCGACCACCGTTGTAAATCGGTGAAACATTGGCTTTTACCCAGTAATGGTCACCATTTTTTGTACGGTTTTTAACGATGCCGGTCCAGGGTTTGCCTGCCTGCACCGTATTCCATAAATCCTGAAACGCAGCGGCTGGCATATCAGGATGGCGTACCAGGTTATGGTTCTTGCCGATCAGCTCCTGTTCTGAAAAGCCACTGATATCGATGAAAGCACGGTTGCAGTAGGTAATGATTCCCTTGGTATCAGTTTTTGAAACCAGAATACTGCCTTGGGGGAATTCAATTTCGCGTTGTGTGACCGGCTCGTTTATTTTCATAATTGTCTCGTTTTTTCTATTTATTCAGCTAAGTCATCATCAGAAGAATTTTCAGTATCCTGTTCATCCTGAACCAGTTTATCGACATCCAGCAATACCACCATTTTGTCTTCAAATGTTGCAAGACCGGAAATTGCCCCGGTCATTGCTTGGTTACCAAAATCAGGTGACCGGGTAATTTCAATCAGGTAACCATGTAAAACATCGGCAACAGCATCCACAACAACACCGATACTTTTGATGCCGCCAGGCGTTTCAGTCTTGATGACGATAACTACCGTATTCTGCGTATAGTCACGGAAAGGCATGTTGAACTTCAGACGCAGATCATAAACCGGAACGATAGTGCCACGAATATTGACAACACCACGTACATAGTCGGGTGCATTAGGCAAACGGGTCACCTCATCCCATCCCCTTATTTCCTGCACCCGCAGAATATCAATACCATAATCTTCATCAGCAAGATTGAAAGTGAGGTACTGATCCCCGACTTCTTCGATGATTGAGCTCTCTTGACCGGACTCTACCGCTTCCTGTGCTGCCAT
>JABDQZ010000168.1 GCA_013041975.1 Gammaproteobacteria bacterium | reverse complement strand
AATCACTACCTTTAACCGTATCAAACATATGCCAGTGCCAGTTATCAGGCAGAACATTAGCCAGCGCAGCATTGACGCCACCTTGCGCAGCAACAGTATGAGAACGGGTCGGAAAAACCTTGGAAACCACCGCAACACGGGCATCCGCATTGGATAGCTGTAAGGCCGCACGCAGACCGGCACCACCAGCCCCAAGTATCAAAGTGTCAAAACGACGTTTTGCTAAAGCCATTTAAGGTTCAACTCCATCCAGTATTTTTCTGTTATCCGCTTTACACAAGAATCAGCAATGCCCAAAGGCCACTACCACCCAACATCAATCCGACCAGTGTCATCACAATCAAACGAATGCCGGTAAAAGGGATGTAGTCAATAAGTACATCGCGAATACCGATCCATGCGTGTAATAAAGTCAGCCCTATAGCCAACATGAAAGCCAGCGTAACCGGCAAAGAATTGACCCACCCTGACCATTGCTCATAATCAGCGGGTGTATTAATCAACAGGTAAAATGTCACGTAAAGCGTGAAAAGCCCCAGATAGACAGCAGAAATTCTCTGCAAAACCCAGGCTTTAAATCCGGAAAGCTGTCTGCTCATATTGCCACCGCCAGAATCAGTAAAACCAGTACAGGAGCTGCTACCAGAACAGTCCATGCCGTCTGTCGAAACAATGGTTTCTCAACACCAATATCGATATCCAGCAGTAAATAGCGGATGCCTGCGAGTAAATGATGGAACAAAGACCATAGCAGCAATAGATAAAATGGCATCAGCCAATTGCACTGCATGATTTCCACTGCCCTGGCAAAGTCTTGCGGAGACTTTAGCGAGAGTTCCAGCACGAACAGCCAGAATGGGATAGAAACGAACATCAGTACGCCGGCAGCACGATGTGCAATCGACATCACCCCGGCAACGGGCAACTTGATCTGAAAAAGATTGATGAAAACGGGTCTTTTATTGCGGGTCATCATGATTGTCGACAATCTGGATTTTTTAGATACCTCGATTATAGACTACAGAATAAAATATTCTGTGAAAAAATGACGCCTAAAGATTGAATAGTCATTATTAAGAAACGGTTGGTTGATGGCCCTGATCCATGATGTGCTTCAGTCGCTCTTCGATCTTTAACTCGAACGCTTGATATTCATCATGACTCATGAAACGTCCCGCCGTATGCATCGCACTTTCAGCCAGTTCAATATGCAAACGGGCACCCGACTGGTCTCTTTTCCGCGCTAAATGTAGGGCTGTATTGATATGATCGATGGTATTTCGCTGCATTTGTTCTGACATGTGCGGGTGCGTTTCTACCCTGACTTTTCGCTGGTAATACTTGCCCAGCTCACTTAATTCTGCCCCATCTTCAAGCGTTGGGCGGTGCAGTGTTTCATTCTGGTGTGACTGGTGAATATGTTCATCCTGCAAGTGAAAAACATCATCTTCGGAAAGTTCTGGCGTGGCTTCCAGAAAATGTCCGATTTTACCCCAGATGTCGACATCACCTCTAGAGTCGCCCATTTTTGAGTTCTCAATGTGTCGATGCCTGATTGTAGCTGAGATATTTAAAAGCAGGTGATTTAACGCGTCAAGCATGTTAGTTAGGAAATTACCGGATTCTCTGGACATAATTCGCTCTTTTTAATGTGTTTATTTATTGTTCGGCCAGTTCACGCAGATATTTAAAGATTTTTCGTGATGCTGCGGGTGGTTTTCCCTGCTGCTTCTCTTTTTGAGCAGTACGAATCAGGGTTCGCAGCTGCTGGCGATCAGTCGCAGGATACTCAGCAAGAAACTCCGCCAGGGCTGCATCACCTTCTTCTACGAGACGATCACGCCATTTTTCAAGTTGATGAAAAAGACGTTTTTCATTGATTTGGGACTGCTCTGCTTCATCAAGGTATTTCTCGATAATGGATACATCCTCGCTACGAATCAGTTTGCTGATGTATTTAAGTTGCCGGTTACGCGCTCCCGAGGCTTTCATTTTGCGCGCCTCACGCAGCGCATCCAGTGCATTTTCGTCAATACCCGTTTTAGTCAGTTTCTCATCGCTCAGTGACAAGGCCTTTTCGGTCAGTTGCAGCAATTGCTGCAATTCCCTTTTGCGCTGGCTTTTACTGGGCCCCTGCTCAATTTCTTCTTCTAAATACGCGTCATCGAATTCATATTTATCATTCATGGCTGAATCTTAGTGCAAAATGTGGTCAATGATCAGTTGTAAATTCCGCTGTCCGCGAAAGTCATTAATGGCCAGTTTGTAAACCAGCTCAACGGATTCCGGTATTTTTTTTTCATGCTCGGATTCTGAGCCATCAAAATGATTGAAAACAATACCATCAACCAGCGTCTCGCCAAGACTTTCATCACCTGGCGACAGCACCAGCTTGACGTGTTTGTCTTTTAGAATCCGCTGGCTTATAACCCGGAAGTTGCCATTGAACAGCGGCTCAGGAAAGGCCTGTCCCCATGGGCCACCCTGCTCCAGTACCTCTACGGTCTGTAAATCGAAATAATCTGATTCCAGCTGGCCATCAGTCAAAACAACAGCATCGAGCATTTCATCATTGCTCATCGAATCGATTTGCTGATTAAAGGCATCGGCAAAAAGGTTGAAATCAGCTTCAGAGAGGGTCAGGCCCGCTGCCATGGCATGGCCACCAAACTTCTTTATCAATCCGGGATACTGGCTGGAAACGGCCTCAAGCGCATCACGGATATGAATACCACTGATAGAACGTCCTGAGCCTTTGATTTCACCATCATCTCCCGGCGCGAAGACGATAACCGGTCGATGGATTCTCTCCTTGATACGCGAAGCAAGGATACCGATAACGCCCTGATGCCAGGTTTCATCATACAGCGATAAGCCGAACACCGGTTGATCATCAACATCAACCTGATCGAGATATCGCAATGCTTCGCTTTGCATGCCACTTTCGATACTGCGGCGTTCCCGGTTTAAGCTGTCCAGCTGGTAAGCAAGCTGGTATGCACTCTCATCATCCGCCAACAAACACTCAATACCTACCGACATATCATCAAGTCGGCCCGCGGCATTGAGCCTTGGTCCTACAGCAAATCCCAAATCAGCACTGACAAGCCTTGCGGGATTTCTCTGTGCTGCTTCCAGCAAAGCACTAATACCTTTGACACAACGACCGGCACGAATACGCTTTATTCCTTCATTGACCAGAATTCGGTTGTTTTGATCCAGTGGCACTACATCTGCGACCGTCCCCAATGCGACTATATCCAGGTAATCTGCCATGTTGGGTTCAGATATCTCCTTCTGTTCAAACCAGCCCATCTCACGTAACTGTTTGCGCAATGCACTTAATACATAGAAAATCACACCAACACCGGCAAGGGATTTACTCTTAAATTGATCATCTGGTTGATTAGGGTTGACAATGGCATCAGCCTCCGGCAACTGCAAACCAGGCAAGTGATGATCGGTAATCAGTACCTTGATGCCATGGGCTTTGGCTAATTCAACGCCTTCAATATTGGAGATACCATTGTCAACGGTAACAATCAGATCGGGATTTTGCTTCGCGGCTTCCTGCACAATCCCGGTTGTCAAACCATAGCCGTATTCGAAACGATTGGGCACCAGATAAGATACCTTACCGGCACCCATTGTTGTTAAAACGCGCATCGCCAATGCCGTACTGGTCGCACCATCAGCATCAAAGTCACCGATGATCATGATGTGTTGCTGACCTGTCACCGCATTTACAAGCAGGCTGACGGCATCTTCTAAGCCTGCCAGTCGGTCTGGAGGCAACAGTTTTTTTAAAGACAATTCGATATCATCGATCTGCTCAACATGACGGGCTGAGTAGATTCTTTGCAAAAGCGGGTGTACTGTATCGGGCCACTGGATATTGGAAACAGCCTGTCTGGTTTTTATTTTTATCATCGGTTCACTGTAGCAGACTATGCCAACTTCATTTCATCATTGTCGATGGACAGATGCCAACACGGCAGAGTTTTCTTCTCCTGACGAAATTCACGTCTGGAAAATCTTCCTGTTTGACCCCAGACCTGACGAGCTTGAAATCCTGTCCCGGAATGAATTACAACGCTCGCACGATTTCAAAAACGAAACCGCACGAAAAACTTACGTGTGCAGCCGTCTTATCATGCGCTGGCTATTTGCATCTTACCTCAAACAGCCTGCCAGTGAACTCAAATTTCAAACAACACAACATGGAAAACCTTTTCTTGTCGGCAACACAACAGAGCTTAAGTTCAACCTGAGTCACTCTGGCGCAGTGATGTTACTGGCTGTTTCACCCATTATCGAACTGGGTATCGATATTGAACAGCATAAAGAAATAAAAAACTGGGAAAAAATAGCTCAAAAAGTTTTTGATACTCAGTTGGTTCGCAGCCTGAAACAGCAAAAGCAACCTGAAAAAGCCTTTATCAGCGCGTGGACTGAATTTGAAGCCAGACAAAAATCACATGGAGAAGGAATTTTTGGGAAAAAAATATCTCCTATCCACAATACAGTTTCCATCAATATGAATATTGATGGTTTCGAGGCCTCGCTTTGTTACATTCCAGCCACAGGAACCCCGGATATCTGTTGTTTCAACTTCACAGAATAAATCGACACTCAAATAAACGTCTGTTTATTGGGCCAATAATTGCTTTACAAATTTCACCGGAATAGCGTAGGTAATTCCACTCGGGGTTGATAATGCTGTTTCCTTTTTGCCCTTCACATAACCGGAATTAATCACAGCCACCACTTGTCCACTGCCGAGATCATATACTGGACTGCCACTATTGCCAGGATAGGCTGTAATATCAAGCTGATAAACTCTGAAAGGGTTTCGAAGCGCCCTGATCATATCGGTTGTCAGGTTTTTCTGCTGCGCTGGAGGAATAACCAAGGGCACACTGGCAGCAATGATCCCTTTATGCGTAACTGGGTAAAGCCCCAGCACCATTCCAAGCGGAAAACCGGTTATGGCTATGTCTGAACCATCAACCAGTTTACGGTCAGTCCCAAGGTTAAGAGCTGGCAAGGAAGACTGAATCTCGAGCAGCGCCAGATCATGGACCTTATCTCTTTTTATCAGAACAGCAGGAAGAACCTTAAATCGTTTGCCCTCACCGGAAAAAACCGCAAGCACTTCTCGATTCTCATGATCAAGTTTTGAAGGAATCAAATGACTGTTGGTGATAACCTGCTTGCCGTTTCCAGCAATAAAACCTGTGCCTTTAAAAATGTATTGAGGATTGCGGGTTTTCTGGAATGTGCCTACGGCAACAATCGAAGGCTTTATCTGACTAATGATGTCAGGCAAATTTTTGGCCGAAAGTACGTTACTGAAACAAAGAATGCAAAATAAGAGAAGGGTAATAAACCTGGAAACCGGCAATACTCCTGCATCCGGTCTAAGACCCAGACACCAGCTAAAGCCATTCAAATTAGCTGCGTACAAAGTTGAAGGCAGGAGCCGCATGAGCAGAGTTGCTAAAGACAAATATTGGCTACTGGCTCCCCGCAAAATAGGGGTTGAGCAGCCACAAAAAGCACAATCAGGCGTTTCCGGCTTGCTCTGCTTCAATTTGTTTACGAACTTCGTCCATATCCAGTTCACTGGCTTTCTGAATCAGTTCACGGAACGAACCTTCAGGCAAGGCACCTGCCTGGCTGAAGATAATGATCTGGTCACGGAAAATCATCAGGGTTGGAATAGAGCGAATCTGGAAATGCGCTGCAACCTGCTGCTGTTCTTCAGTATTCACCTTGGCGAAAACAATATCAGTATGGTCTTCAGAGACTTTTGTATAAGTGGGTGCAAATGACTTGCATGGGCCACACCATTCTGCCCAGAAATCCACGATTACGAAACCGTTTTCAGTTACTGTTTGTTCAAAATTGTCATCTGTTAAATCTACAACAGCCACATTAATCACCTTTGATTTGAGTCAGAAAAAAAGAGCCCTGTTGGCAGGGCTCTTTAACTTTTAGTTGATATTACCCGTGACACGCGGTTGTGTCACCATTTTCAATGTGTTTACTTAACCCAAACCATTGAAAATCTGGTCACGGATATCGTCTACGCTTCCGATACCATTGATTTTGACGTATTTGCAGTTACCAGCATCGGCTTCCTTGCTGTAGAAGTCGACCAAAGGTTCTGTCTGATCATGATAAACCTTGAGGCGCTCTTTGACGGTTTCTTCCTGATCGTCATCACGCTGGATCAGTGGCTCGCCAGTAACATCATCCTTGCCTTCTTCTGCAGGTGGATTGAATACAACATGGTAGGTTCTGCCCGATGCCAGATGCACACGGCGGCCTGACATACGTTTGATGATTTCTTCATCGGCTACATCGATTTCAACCACGGCATCAACAGGCACACCGGCTTCTTTCAATGCATCTGCCTGTGGAATGGTACGTGGGAAACCATCGAACAGGTAACCGTTGGCGCAATCATCATCCTTAATGCGTTCCTTGACCATGCCCATGATGATATCGTCAGAAACCAGACCGCCCTCATCCATGATTTTCTTGGCAGCTAAACCGAGTTCACTACCGGCTTTCACGTGAGCACGCAACATGTCGCCAGTGGAGATTTGCGGGATATTGTATTTATCTTTGATAAAACCTGCTTGTGTGCCTTTACCGGCACCTGGGCCGCCTAACAGAATGACTTTCATAATTTCCTACCTTTGCTTTTCTATACTTCGAATTTTTCAGTTTGCCATACTCTCGTATTGAAACCAATTGACATTTACCCTGCCATGTCCAGCATCAGTTTATTCATGTTGTGAACAAAACCCGCGGGATCTTCAAGCTGGCCACCTTCAGCCAACAGCGCCTGATCAAACACCAGCTTGGCCATATCCTTGAAACGATCTTCATCCGCCTCGCTGTCCATGCGAGCCAGCAATGGATGCTCAACATTGATTTCCATGATTGGAGTCGGCATAGGCGCATCCTGGCCAATCTGTTTGAGAACACGTGCCATATTCTGGCTCATGTCATAATCACCAACTACCAGACAGGCTGGAGACTCAGTCAATCGGGAACTGACACGAACTTCCTTCACAGCATCACCCAGTGATTCGGTGATTCGTTCGATCAGGCTTTTGTTCTCTTCAGCAACCTTTTCAAGCTGTTCCTTTTCTTCCTTGTCTTCCAACTCACCCAGGTCAAGCTGGCCTTTGGCGATGGATTGCAAGTGCTTGTCCTTGTAGTCGGTCAGATGAGAAACCAGCCATTCATCCACACGGTCCGTCAGCAACAGGACTTCAATGTCTTTCTTTTTGAAGATCTCCAGGTGTGGGCTGTTTTTGGCAGAAGCCAGGGTATCACCGGTAATGTAGTAGATTTTTTCCTGTTTCTCAGCCATGTTTTCGATGTACTGATCAAGTGAAACCGTTTCTTCATTGCCTTCAGATTTAGTGGTGGCAAATCGCAGCAGGCCACCAATTTTATCCTTGTTGGCGATGTCTTCGGCAGGGCCTTCTTTCAGTACACGACCAAACTCTTTCCAGAATGTCTGATATTTTTCTTCATCTTTGTTCGCCAGTTTTTCAAGCGCATCCAGTATACGTTTGACGTTAGCTGAACGGATAGAATCGATTTTCTTGTCGTGCTGCAGGATTTCTCGCGAAACGTTCAGCGGCAGGTCATCAGAATCGACTACACCCTTAACGAAACGCAGGTAATGCGGCATCAGTTTGTCGGCTTCATCCATGATGAATACACGACGCACATAGAGTTTTACACCATGCTTCTGTTCACGATCCCACATATCGAATGGAGCTCGGGACGGGACAAACAGCAATGAAGAGTATTCGTTTTTGCCTTCAACGCGGTTATGAACATGCAGCAATGGATCTTCAAAGTCATGACCGACTGATTTGTAAAACTCATTGTATTCTTCTGCAGAAATTTCAGACTTGTTGCGCATCCACAGTGCAGTGCCTTTATTAACCTTTTCCCATTCCGGTGTTTTTTCTTCTTTTTTCTCTTCGCCCTCTTCATCCATAGCCGGCGGAATTTCTTCCAGCATTTCAATCGGCATGGCGACGTGGTCTGAGAACTTGCTGATAATGCTACGCAGACGGTAAGACTGCAGGAATTCCTTGTCTTCTTCTCCTAAGTGCAGGGTAATTCGGGTGCCACGTTTTGGCGAGTCAACATTTTCGACGGTATAGCTGCCTTCACCTGTTGATACCCACTTGACGCCATGTTCGGGCCCAAGACCTGCACGGCGTGTAATCAGGGTGACTTTATCAGCAACGATAAAGGCTGAATAAAAACCGACCCCAAACTGACCTATCAACTGGCTGTCCTGGCTCTGATCACCGGTCATTTTTTCGAGGAATTTTTTCGTGCCTGAACTGGCGATGGTACCAATGGTTTCGCCCACTTCCTGGCGGCTCATACCGATACCGTTATCATCAATAGTGACCGTTCCTGCTTCTTCATCAACTGAAATACGGATTCTCAGGTCGGCATCATCTTCGTAGAGACCGTCATCGCTTAGTGCTTCAAAACGCAGTTTTTCAGCCGCATCGGATGCGTTTGAGATCAGTTCGCGAAGGAAAATTTCCTTGTTGGAGTAAAGTGAACGAATCACCAGGTTAAGTACCTGGCTGACTTCTGCCTGGAATTCCAGTGTTTCTTTTTGAGCCTCAACAGTCATTGGTTGATTGTCTCCTGTGGACAGATGGTGGAATGAGTGAAAGTACACAATTTGTGGGCTTGAAATTAGAATTCAAGACCCTTAAAAGATAGAAAGTTTTTATCAGTGTATAAATCAAGCTGAGACAGCGGATCACAAACAGAGCTACTTAAACAAACTATTGAGATAAGCCTTATCTGCAATATCGGTCCAGGCTCGACTTTTTTCCTGGTACTCAAGTTGCGACTCCTGAATGCGTTTAGCCAGTGGATCTTTTGCAGCATATTCAGCCAGTAGCTCATCATTGGCTCTGCGCATCGCCGTCATAACCTCTTCGGGGAAGGTTTTCACCTGAATATTGGGAAACTCTTTCTTCATGCTATCCCAGTTTTCGGCAGAGGCATGGTGCGATTGGATATACATATCATAGGCGGCAGTGCGCATCGCTGTTTTCAGAATCTGCTGAAGATCAGCTGGAAGTTTCTCGAACTTTTGTTTATTTACCATAAACTGCAATTCACTGGAGGGTTCATGCCAACCTGTGTAGTAATAGGGAGCAATCTTATGAAACCCCATACGCAGATCCAGTGAAGGACCAACCCACTCAACAGCATCCACGGTGCGACGTTCCAGAGCAGTATATAAATCGCCCGGTGGTATATTCACGGGCTTGGCACCCAGCTTTGACCATATCTCTCCGGCAAAACCGGGAATACGGATTTTCAGCCCTTTCACATCTTCAAGCGAGTTGATCTCTTTCTGAAACCAGCCGCCCATCTGCACACCAGTATTTCCGCCGGGAAATGAGAGGATATTGTGTCTGGCATAAACCTCGTTCATCAACGCTTGACCGTCACCATGATAGAACCAGCCATACTGCTCCACTGCGGTCATACCGAACGGCATTGTGGTGAAATAGAGGGTGTTCGCATCTTTACCTTTCCAGTAATAGGATGCCGAGTGGCCAATATCATACTGCCCCGCCTTCACCATATCGAAGACACCTAAAGGAGCTTTATGTTTGTTCCTGGAATCAATCGTAATTTTCAAGCGGCCATTGGACATGCTCTCAGTCAGAGCCGCCATATTTTTTGTGGTTTCGCCAAGGATAGGATAATTAGTTGGCCAGGTTTCTGCCAGTTTCAGGCGGTAAACCTTGTCTGCAGCCTGTGAAAAGGGAGATAACAACAGCGCACAAAGCATTGCACTGCATACCACTATCTCTAGGTATTTATTAATGACCGGTCTTTGGGAAGGCATACTGATTTGCTACTTGCTCTAGATTGTTTCCACTTCCCTGAAACACTCAATATGCTGCTCAAAATCAGTCATATTGTCCGCCGGAAATTCCTGTGCAACAACGAAAATCTGATTGATTTCATCGGACAGATCAGGCAGAACTTTCAGTGAGTTGATGGTGCGGGCCTCGTCAAAGAAAGCAAAAGGCTCGTCAAGAAACACGAATTGCTCACCCTCAACGGAACGGTTCACCAGTTCCTGCGACAATGCCAGACGTAAAGCCAGCATGATCTGACGCTGGGTACCACTGGAGACTTCCTCCAGAGCCAAGAAGTCACGCTTTTCACCAGAGAAAACCGAAACTTCCATATTTTCGTCAATCTGCAGGTGCTCGTAACGCCCTTCGGTAAACAGAGGCAATGTGCGGCTGACCAGATCACGCACGTCGTTATTGAACTGAGCCGACATGTGCTTGTTGGCGCCAGTCAACAGTTCATTGGCCAGCTTACGTGTGCTGATGCGGGCTTCTGAATGCAGGATTTTCTCGGCCAGAGACTGTTTTTCATCATTTAATCGACCCGCGTGCTTGAGACGCTGCTCTTCGTCATAAATGGCACGGTCAAGGTTTGTAGCCAGGATCTGCAAACGCGACACTTCGTTACGTGTCCAGTTGATTTCCTGATCTGTAACCTCATCAACATTGGAGCCATTGATACTGGCATTTGCGACTCTGGAAGATATTCTGCTGATTTCCTGATCGCTGGGCCGGGTAACGTTATTTTCGTCAGTATTTTCAACTGTGTCTGTCTGTTGTTCATTTTCTGGACTTTCGGCATCAACCTGGTCCAGCATTTCGGAAAACTCATTCGGTTCAAGTCCGCTTTCAATTTCTTCAGGATCAGCCTCATCTTCGTTACGATCTAACAGTGAATCACCCAGGACAACATTTCGTTGATGCGATGCCTTGATCGTCTCCGCAGTTCGTTCGGCGACCTGCATCAGGTCTTTCAGGCGACTCTTGAGTGACCAGAGCCTGAGCTGTACAAACAGGAACAACACACCCATGGCGACAGCCAGATACAGGGTTCCCTGCAGATGTTGCTCATTCCAGTTGGGAAGATGGGTGGTAATCTGCTCTAATAGTTGTTGAGACAGCTGGTGATCAGGCTGCTGAGTCAATGCTCCCCATATGCCACCGGCAATAATCGCCAGCAATAAAAAAAAGAACCTTGCCAGTTTGTTGCGACCGATACTGTTACGCGCAGCCTGGATATCCGGCAAGGTATCTCGATAGGCAGCAACATCAACTTTCAACTGTTCAATCTTGTCGTTGTTTTCCGCTTCGGCTGACCTGACCAGCCCAAGTTCATCTTCAAGGGCTTTAAGATGACCGTCCTTTATGGCGAGTTGGTCCAGTTCTGCATCAATTTCATCGCTACGAAAGCGAGACATGGTAACCACGTCTTCCTGTTCAGCAATTTCCTCATCAAACTGCTCATTCACAAATTCCAGTGCCGCAATACCGGCCATCGCCTTAACGGTGTGGCTGTTAGGCTGTGGTGCCTTGATCTCGCGCTGCGCCAGGTAGAAAGAGTCTACAAACTCATCGTAGTCATAACCCAGCACCATGAACAGTGCATCGGACACACCTTCAACTCCTCGGGCAATCGGCAAGTCTTCTTCTCCGAGGCGGCTGAACTTGGCGCTATGCGTGCCTTCTTTATCGAGAAAGCGTTCGATACGGTAGTGATCACTGCTTCCAACCCTGAAAGTCATGGAAACAGAACAGCCGCCACTATCCCAGTGAACCACCTTGTCCAGTTCGTTTTCAGACAGCGAAAAGGTTCTTCCAAACAGGGCAAAACAGACCGTTTCTCCAATGGTACTTTTACCGGATTCATTCTTGCCGCTGATGGCAATCACACCCTTTTCAGGCAAATCAGGAAGATTCAGCGCCTCGTATTTAAGAACGTTTTCCGCCTTGATGCTGGTAATAATCATAACTGCTCCTCGTCTTCCAGCGTTTGCAGTCTGGCAATGGTCAGTTCCATGGCTTCCATAAAGGCGGCTTCATCGAATTTCTCACCGGAATTGCGACGGCGTTCCAGTTCCTCCATGCAATACTGGGTAAAACCGGTAGAGGGCCGGGAAATATCTGAAGTACTCAGAGGTTTGATGGAAGATTCAGAAGTCATGCTGGAAATCCTGCTGTTACGATTAAAGACATTGGAAATAGGCCGTCTGTTCCGGCAGATCCACGCCTGTTACACGAACGCTGATTGTATCATCAAGCTGAAAATTTTCACGCGTTCTGATTTTGGTCTCCATTGCCAGTTCGGGAATGATGATGAAAGCCTTGCGTTCATCCTTGTCAACAATGACCGCCTGCCCCTGCCACTGCGGGTTTCGCTGCAGGTAGACCAGTTTCCAGTGCTGGTTGGAAAAGCGCTCTGCCCTGCGTATTGACCCGGAACGCTGATCCTGAGACATGAGTTTTTCTGACAATTGCGTTTCATCCAGCAGGGTTTCACCCATGAGAAAGGCCCGCAACTGCTGATGAACGGTTAAATCCTGATAACGCCGTAACGGACTTGTGCAGCGCGTATATTGTTCCAGCCCCAGGCCAAAATGCGCTTCCGGTTGCAAACTGGTACGGCTGGCCTTGAACTGGCGCCGATAGGCAAACATTTCCGACATTTTCTCAGGCTGCTGGATTTTTTCCGGTTCAGGCTGAGTTGCATAAGGAATCGGAATACTGTTTTGCTGACAAAAGCCTGCCACAGCCTCTCCCGCCATCAGCATCGCATCGGTGACCATTTGTCGACTGGCGAGTTTGTCCATTGGCCGGATAACCACTTCACCCTCGACCAGCCTGACGCTGCCTTCAGGCAAGTTAATTTCGGCGGCATTGTTTGAGCGACGTTTTTGGCGATACGCCTCACAAACGGTTTTCACTTCAGGCATTAGCTCCTGCAGCCGTGTATCGGCATCGGCATAGGTCAGGCGTGTGACCTTAATCCGGGTCGCTACGACTTTCACTTCACTGATTTGTGCAGATTCATCGACCTGCATGCCAATCGACAAAGCGGGTGAAATTTCCTGCAGCCCCAGCCCGAGTTCAGCGGTCAGCCCGTGCGGCAGCATATGAATGATGCCTTCCGGTAAATACAGGTTTGCCGCGCGAGAACGTGCTTCAAGATCCAGCTCACTGTCATGTGGCACCAGCGCAGCCACATCCGCCACGTGAACCCACAACATGCCGTCGTGATAACTGATAGCATCATCCGGATCCTCACTGCCCTCGTCATCGATAGCCCAGGCCTTGATATGCGTCAGATCCAGTCTGTCTTCATCCGGTAATGTCGGTACAGGCAGGTCCGGCTGCTCCAGATCAACCTGAACACGTTTGGGGAATGGATTATATTCCTTGTCCCAGTATCCGCAGTTGACCAGAAACTGGTGGGCAGATTCCGGGGTTTGTTTGATATCCAGCTGTTTGAGAATCTGGCTCCTGTCTGTTGTTTGCAGTGCCAGCATCTCCACTTCTGACAGTCGCTTGCGATCAGCGTCGTCCAGGGTGGCATTTTTTATATTTTCAAAAAAGCGCTGCTTTGCTTCTTCTTCCTGCTGTTTCAGACGGATCTGTTCAAGATCGGTTTCAATTTCATCCCTGCTTCGTGTGGCAATTTCAGCAGGCCCCCCGGAAAAATGCACCCCTTCAGCAACGGCAACCCAACTCGACCAGGCTGTTTCGGGAGTGAAATCACCAAATAGCAGATCGCTCAGATCAGCCAGGCTGCAACTTTCCCCATCCAGCAGTTCCCAGGCTTCTTCAACATCTACCGGCTGGGCTACCAGTTCGCTGGCATTGGCTATCGGACCGGAATGCAGTAGCTCGATATCCTTATCACGAACCCGCTTGGCTTTTTTCGGTTCGATCTGGATCGTGATTTTTTCACCAACATCGGTAACTACAGCAGGCCGACTTTTGTAAAGCACGAGCGCGCCTGCTTGATAGGCATTCTGGGACATGAAATTTATTAATAGATAATCTGTAATATCCGTTATGATACAGACCTTGTAATAACAAGGAAAACAACATGCAGAAAAAATCCCTGCTTGCCCGGTCACTTTATCGTCTGACCGGCCATCTCAGGTGCAGAATTATCAATGGCAACCAGGGTGAGCCCTACCTGGAACGCTATCATCTGTTCCGCCTTCCGGGAGGTGGCGGCGTTTATATCCACCGTTTTATTGACAGTGATCCTGACCGTGGTTTGCATGATCACCCGTGGAAGTCAGCCGTTAGCCTGATTCTGTCAGGTTCCTACAAGGAACTGCGGCTGGAAGAAAAAAACAATAAAAAAAGCGTTGTTGATCGCACCATGAATTCATGGCATTTAAACACCATTAAAGGTGAAGATTTTCACCGCATTGTGATGCACGACCACACAACGCCCGTTTGGACTTTGTTTGCCCATACCGCCAAGATCAAGGACTGGGGCTTTCTGCGTGTGACTGAAGAAGGTGAAGCCAGTTTCGAGCCTCACGAGTCAGTCACCAATGAGCTCAGTCAAAAGCAGTGGTGGAAAACCGCGCCACGTGGCAAATTTGTTGAACGGGCACCTGCCAACTAACAGGATTAAGTTATGAACAGTGACTGGAAAAATTTACTTATTGAAGCTGCTGCTAGTTTCGATGATGCCGGGCAGTGCGTCTTTGAAAACACGCCTGAATCAGATTGTCAGAAAATCCCCCTTACCCATCTCGGCATTATCAGGGTACGTGGTGAAGACAAGGAAACTTTCCTGCAGGGTCAATTAACCAACGATACCCGTAATATCAATAAAAGCAGTAGCCAGTTAAGCGGCTACTGTACGCCCAAAGGCCGTATGCTGGCCAACTTCCGGATTTTTGAAGACCAACAGGATAACTGGTACATCGTGATTCCCTCTGAACGATTATCCGCTATCCTTAAACGTTTGAGTATGTTCATTCTCAGGTCAAACGTTGAAATTTCTGATGTCAGTAACGAGATACTGATACTTGGTTTATGCGGTGATTGTATCGGTCAGGCATTAGCCAACAGCTTGCCGGATAATGCTGATGAAGTCACACATGATGACTCAGTCAGTTATATACGGGTGGAAACCTCCAGTCCGCGTTACATGGTCGTTGGCAATAGTGAAGAAATCATGGCGCTCTGGCGAAAGCTCGATGTTGCCATTCCTGCAAATACTTCCAAATGGCGACTGGGAGACATCAAGGCGGCCATTCCAACGGTTTTTGAAAACACCCAGGAAGCCTTCATTCCACAAATGACCAACATGCACCTGATAAATGGCGTCAGTTTCACCAAGGGCTGCTACACTGGTCAGGAAATAGTTGCCCGCATGCAGTATCTGGGCAAACTCAAACGACGTATGTACCAGGTCAGTTTTGACTATGATGGAAATATCCAACCCGGCCATGAAATTTATTCCAGCATCAGTCAATCTGGCCAGGGGGCAGGAAAACTGGTCGATGCAATCAATACCGGTGATAATCATTACGAAGGACTTGCCGTAATGGAAATCAGCAGTGCTGATGAGGGTGAAATTCGACTATTGGATGAAAACGGCCCGCTGCTTAAAATTAACAAGCCACCCTACGACTTTGAAGGAGACTCTCAGTCATGATGGACATTAACCAGTTTCGTATGAAACTTATCAAGGCAATCGATAACAATGAGATTGTATTGCCGACACTGCCCGAAGTTGCCCTGCAGGTCCGCGACGAGGCAGAGAAAGAAGATACCACGGCAAGAAAACTCGCTGAAATCATCACCACGGATGCCGCTATTTCTGCCCGTTTGCTGCAGGTAGCCAACAGCCCCCTGTATCGTCCAAGAGCCCCAATCGAAGATGTGCAGATGGCTGTCACCAGACTGGGAAATAAACTGGTTAAATCACTGGTAACCAGTCTTGCCATGAAACAGATTTACCAGGCCACTAATGACTTTATGGAACATAAACTGCGTAAGGTGTGGGAAGACAGTGTTAACGTCGCTGCCGTTTCAAAGGTACTGGCACAATCCTTACCCCAGCTAAGTAATGAGCAGGCCATGCTGGCCGGTCTGATTCACAACATTGGCATATTGCCGATTCTGACCATGGCAGAGTCTTTCTCTGATCTGTCTAGCAATGAGCGCATGCTGGAAGAACTCATCGATGCACTCTATCCGGAAATCGGTGCCGTTATTCTGAAAAACTGGGATTTCCCGGAAGCCGTAACCAACGTCCCTGCTGAACACAGAAACCACAGTAGAGAGGGTATCGAAGCTGATTTTGCTGATGTTGTTATGGTTGCCCGTCTTCAACTCGGATTAGATAATCTCCCTGTTGAACAGTGGGCCGACATTTCCGCCTTTGATCGCGTCGGCCTGGATGCTGAAATCAATATTACCGACGTAGAAGACACTGCCGAGGATATCGAGTCCGTTAAACAGGCCATTGCATAATCCAATACTGTAAGGAATTCATCTTGTCTGCATCACTTTTTGAAAATTTTGATCTAAAAGGACTGTCACTGAAAAATCGCACTGTAATGGCACCGATGACACGTTGCCGCGCAGCTGAAGGTGATGTCCCCACTGAACTGATGGCCACCTATTATGCACAGCGCTCTACCGCTGGCCTGATTGTTAGCGAAGGCACGCCCGTTTCACCCAGAGCCCATGGTTATCTTTGGACTCCCGGCATCTACACCCAGCAGCAGATTGAGGGCTGGAAAAAAGTGACCACGGCTGTGCATGATGCAGGCGGTAAAATTTTCTTGCAGATCTGGCATGTGGGGCGTATCTCTCATACTTCTATCCTGCCAGATGACAGTTCGCCAGAAGGCCCAACCTCGGAGTTATCAGATGAAACCGTGTGTTTTGCCTTTGATGACGAAGGTAATCCTGGCAATGTTGCTACCAGCCAGCCACAGGCACTGGATGAGGCAGGTATCAAGCGTGTTAAGGAAGAGTTTGTACAGGCAGCAGTCAATGCTATTAAAGCGGGTATGGATGGCGTTGAAATCCATGGCGCCAATGGTTACCTTTTTGACCAGTTTATCAACCCCGTTATTAACACCCGCAAAGATCAATATGGTGGCTCGCTCGAAAACCGTTGCCGTTTCCTGCTGGAAGTTGTTGAAGCCGTTGGTAACAAAATCGGTTTTGATAAAACCGGTGTGCGTATTTCACCCAATGGCCGCTTCAATGCCATACCGGAAGATCCTCAACTGGAAAACACCTTTGTTTATTTATGCTCGCAACTCGACAAACTGAAGATTGCCTATCTGCATATCAATGACCAGGCGACCTTTGGTAATCCTGCCATTCCTGACGGCTTGTTAGCCGTTCTGCGCAAAGCGTTCAGTGGTAACATCATAGTCTGTGGCGGATACAATGCTGAAAGAGCCCAGCAAGCACTGCAAGAAGGCATTGCTGACCTGGTGGCCTTTGGTGTTCCTTACCTCGCCAACCCTGATCTGCCGGCCAGACTTGAAAACGGCTGGCCACTGACTGAAGCGGATCAGGATACGTTCTACGGCGGTGATAAACATGGTTACACCGATTATCCTTATTATTCTGAATAATCCGGGTTAAAAAGTACTGTAAGTCGCCACTGAAACCAGCAGCCACAACACTGGAATCACCAGCAATCCATATCGGCTTTTACTGGCATTCATTGTCAGTACAAAGCCTATGGTGCCAATAGCAACAGGATCAGGTGCAATAGCAATCAATTCACTGCCTCGCCAGCTTCTGTCAGATAACAGGATCAGGAACGGATGTATTAATACTGAATAAACCGCTATCCCCAGACCCACTCCGAACATTGCATCCCCCGGGGAGGAATAATGGCTTCTATTACGGTGAGCAAAAACCGCATAGATCATCAACAGCACAGCCTCAGTCGTAAACAGCCATAGATACCAGTCAGCGATCGTATTGATCTGTGTATAGTAGTGATCAATAAACCACCAGCCTGACAATAACCAGAAGAATACCAGTCCAGCCAGAATGAATAACTGACCTCGAACGGTACGTACCATGGTCAGGTAAAGCATGAGTAATGCGATGGCAATAATCACCAGTTGAAAAGGCCAGAAAGCCAGATTGGCTCTCTCGAATAGCCGGAAATAACTTTCCGGGGAGAAAATCAACAGGTCATGTAGTGAATAACTAATCCATTCAGACATCAGCTACAGGCTTTCAACATAATCAATCATACGCTGGCGCATGGCTGCGTCAGGCATAACGCCCTGCATGGCACCCATATTTTCAGCGAGATGATCCTGTCGGCTGGTTGCAGGTATCGCACAGCTTACCGATGGATGAGAAACAATAAACTTGAGCAAAAATGCAGCCCAGTTTTTACAATCAATATCTGCTGCAAAGTCCGGTAAAGGATATTGTTTTGCCCAGTCAATCAGTGATGCTTTTCTGAATGGGCGATTGGCGATAATGGCTATTTTTCTTTCTCTTGCCAGTGGTAGGATGCGTTGTTCAACATCACGGTCCAGAATATTGTAAGTTGCCTGAACAAAATCAATGGGCTGTGTTTTCATGACATGTTCAACTTCAGAATGCCTGCGGCCATGTGAAGTCGTGATACCAACATAACGTAAACGGCCCTGTCGCTTCATCTCAAACAGGGTTTGCAAATGCCCTTCCCATGACAACAGATTATGTACCTGCAACAAATCGAAACTTTCAACACCCCACAACTGACGCGAATCTTCAATTTCTGACGGGCCATCTTCTACTGAAGACGTCCATACCTTGGTGGCTGAAAACAATGTATCAACCGGTTTCAGTCTCTCAATGCAATAACCCAGGTTTCTTTCCGAAGATCCATACATGGGTGATGAATCAACCATGCCACCACCAAGATTAAAGAAATTATTGAGCAACTCGGTTCTCTGTGCGAGGATTTTCTCATCGTTGCCGACATTGAAATTGACGAAGCTACCCAAGCCAATCATGGGGATTTTTTCGCCGCTCGAGGGAATAGTTTTATAGGCAGGGGCAGGCCAGGATTTGGCGTTAAGATTGGTGACAGCCAGCAGCCCGAGACTGGTTAGTTTGATGAATTGTCTTCTGTTCATTTTAACCCTACCTTACGCTGCTCCGCTTCCCCATCTCAGGGTAAGGGTTGCGTTCAAACCACCTTATGCGATTGACCGGGCCGGGCTTAAACGGTTATTCCGGCCTCATATGCGGAAACAATAGCACATCCCTGATGGATGGCGAATCCGTCAACAGCATCACCAGGCGGTCAATACCAATCCCCTCCCCTGCGGTTGGTGGCATGCCATGTTCCAGCGCTGCCACATAGTCAGCATCAAAATGCATGGCTTCATCATCACCGGCATCTTTCTCTTCTACCTGCTTCCTGAAACGCTCTGCCTGATCTTCGGCATCGTTCAGTTCCGAGAAACCATTGGCAATTTCACGACCGCCGACAAAGAATTCAAAACGATCGGTCACGAATGGATCATCATCGTTTAATCGTGCTAGAGGCGAAACTTCTGTTGGATAAGCGGTGATGAAGGTTGGGTTCATCAAGCGACTTTCCACTGTTTTTTCAAATATCTCGATCTGCACCTTGCCCAGGCCATAAGAGTCTTTCAAAGGAATCTGTAATTTATCAGCCACTTTTCGTGCAGCTTCCAGCGTATCGATATCAGCTTCTGTCAGGTCAGGGTTGAAATGCAGTATTGATTCTTTCACCGTCATACGGACAAACGGTTGACCAAAATCATAGGTTTCACCCTGATACTCAACCTGCGAAGAACCAAGCACTTCCTGCGTCAGGTTACGCAACATGTCTTCGGTCAAGTCCATCAGGTCATGATAATCGGCATAAGCTTCATAAAACTCCAGCATGGTGAACTCAGGATTGTGACGCGTGGACAACCCTTCATTGCGAAAGTTTCGGTTGATTTCATACACACGTTCAAAGCCACCTACAACCAGGCGCTTCAGATACAGCTCTGGCGCTATGCGCAGGTACAGTCCCATATCCAGTGCATTGTGATGTGTTTCAAAAGGCCTGGCCGTGGCGCCACCCGGTATCACCTGCATCATCGGTGTTTCCACTTCCATGAAGTTTTTATTGTTCAGGTATTCACGGATGAACTGCACAATTTTGGTACGTGTCTGGAAAGTTTTGCGTGACACTTCATTCATGATCAGATCAAGGTAGCGCTGACGGTAACGCTGTTCCTGGTCTGTAAGACCATGGAACTTTTCTGGCAAAGGTCGCAGGGATTTAGTTAACAGCGAGAGACTGTCAACACGCACAGAAAGCTCATCCTTATTGGTTTTAAACAACACACCTTCTGCGGCAACAATGTCACCGATATCCCAGCTTTTCTTAAAGTGCTCGTTGTAAAAACCTTCCGGCAATTTGTCGCGCTGCACATAGAGCTGAATTTTGCCTGACATATCCTGAATATGCGCAAAACTGGCTTTACCCATGACACGGCGGCTCATCATGCGCCCGGCCACCTTGACACGCAGTCCCATCTCTTCGAGTTCTTCCTTGCTCTTGCTATCGTATTCAGCATGCAGCTCACCACTGATGCTGTCACGACGAAAAGCATTAGGGAATGCATTACCCGCTTCACGTAACTGTGTAAGCTTTTCACGGCGTTGCGCGATCAGTTTGTTTTCGTCTACGGATTCAGCTTCAGTCTGGTTGTTTTTATCAGTCATAGTCAACATTTCTTAATATTTATGTAAGAGGTAGCGTATTTCTTTCACAGAAGCTTCATGCCGCAGGGATGCTGCATGAGAGCGTACATGGATGTATTTACAGCGTCTTCTGTGAAAGAAATACGCTACCTCGAGATATAATTTAGAGCCCGCTCTTTAAGCTAGCCTCAATGAACATATTTAACCCACCATCGAGCACCGCCTGGGTGTTCCCGGTCTCAACATTGGTCCTCAAATCCTTGATCCGCGAAGAATCCAGTACGTAAGACCGAATCTGGCTGCCCCAGCCAATATCCGACTTCGACTCCTCCAGCGCCTGCTGATCAGAACTGCGCTTCTGGATTTCCAACTCGTACAGTTTGGCACGCAACTGTTTCATCGCCTGATCCTTGTTCTTGTGCTGGGAACGGTCATTCTGGCACTGAACCACGGTATTGGTTGGTAAATGTGTAATACGCACTGCTGACTCGGTCTTGTTAACATGCTGACCACCCGCACCTGATGCGCGGTATACATCAATACGCAAATCAGCCGGATTGATATCGACCTCAATATCATCATCAATCTCAGGTGAGACGAATACGGCTGCAAACGAAGTATGGCGACGGTTACCCGAATCAAATGGCGACTTTCTCACCAAACGATGTACGCCAATTTCTGTTCTGAGCCAGCCAAAGGCATAATCGCCCTCAAATCGAACAGTCGCTGATTTAATACCTGCCACATCACCGGCAGAGGCTTCCATCAGTTCGGTTTTAAAACCATTGGCCTCACCCCAGCGCAAATACATACGCAGAATCATTTCAGCCCAGTCCTGAGCCTCAGTACCACCGGAGCCTGCCTGGATATCCAGAAAAGCATTGCAGTGGTCAGTTTCACCGGAAAACATACGCCGGAATTCCAGTATTTCGACTTCTTTTTCAAAACCCATTAAATCTTCGGCAACGGAATCAACGGTTTCCTCGTCATTTTCCTCAACACCAAGTTCCAGTAAATCACTGGCATCATCAAGATTTGAGGTCAAGCCATCCATGACAAGCACGATGTTTTCCAGCGTGGAGCGCTCCTTGCCGAGTGCCTGAGCCGCTTGCGGATCATTCCAGATTTCCGGATCTTCCAGCTCCCTGAGAACCTCAGTCAGTCTTTCCTGTTTCTCATCATAGTCAAAGATACCCCCTCAAAGAGGCAACTCTTTCCTTCAACTCACTGATTTTATTGGTGATTGGATTAATATCCTGCATATTGCACCCATTCCGAATTCAAGCCGCGCATTCTACATCAATCAGGAAAAAATGAAAAAGCGGTACTCGGTCACAAAACAACAAAACACCTGTTCACATCTTGGGTAATCTTCTCTTGCGGGCTTAAATCTTTGTGTCCATATTACTTTATATATAGATTTGCAGTGGGATGGCAATCATGATGAATATACTCGATATCACTATCACCAACGACACACTGAAAAAGTTCTACCCCCTGGACAGCTTCGGGGATGAAGTAATTCGACTGATTATTGGCAAGTCCAAACTTAACCATATGCAGAAAAACGAATTACTTTTCAAGGAAGGCTCTAATGATTCTGACATTATCTACCTAATCGGAGGCAGCATTAAACTGACTGCGAATTCAGGAGAGCAATTTATTCTGGATTCAGAATCTGAACAGTCGGCATATCCCATTGCCAACCTCAAACCCAGACGTTTTTCGGCTACCGTCCATTCTGATAATGCATCGATTTTCCGTACTCCAGCTGAAGTCATGGAACCCTTTATGGCTAACTCCAGCACCAATATTCAGCTCAAAGACAACAGCATCACTCATGATTCTGAACTGAAAGTTTTTGACAGTGACTGGATGATGGCACTCGCCAAGACCCAGCCATTTTCACAGTTGGCCGTTCCACAGTTTGAAAAGCTTTTCCAGTGCATGGAGGAGATTAAGGTTAAGGCAGGCGACACTATCATCACCCAGGGAGATGAAGGCGACTACTATTATCTGGTTAAAAAAGGTCAGTGCCTGGTGAGTCGCAATAATGGCAAGAAAGAAATCCCCCTGGCTGAGCTCGGCCCAACGGAATCTTTTGGAGAAGAGGCTCTTTTAGCCAATACCAGGCGCAACGCGACTGTGCGTATGCTTAGGGATGGCCGCCTGATGCGCATTAACCAGGCAAATTTCCATCGTTTCCTCAAAAGCCAGATTATTCACTGGATTGACCCAGACGAGGTTACCAATATACTAAGCCATGGTGCGATCAAGATTGACCTAACCGAAAAGTACAAACCTGATGCCAAGATCTCGGGTGCCATCAAGATTCCGCCTTTCATGCTGCGCAACCAGATGAAGAAGCTCAGCCGACAAAACACGTACCTGTTGTTGTGTGATAATGACAATGAATGTGCTGTCGCTTCCTACCTGATGAGCCTGCGTGGACTGAAAAGCTTTGTATTAAGAGGAGGTGCAGAAAGCCTTACCTTTGTCTGAAATATGACATTTATGAAAATTCAGTAAAACTTGTTTCTGACTTTCTCATCTCATCAAAATGAACAACAAATAATAGAAGGCATTATCAAGTCAAAACTTCATGACAATTGTCGTATAATGAAACAGAACGCTTTTTAAAAGGTTTTTTTATGACTTACCATATCCTGACTCCCAGTATTTTTAAGCAGTATTACCCAGTCAATAATCTTCAGGATGAAGAAATCAATCTGATTTTACAGAAGACCTCAATAGAAAATACTGACAAAGGAAGAATTATCTTTACCCAGGGAGAAGATGATTCTGATGTTATTTATCTTCTTAGTGGCAGCATTCGGCTTGAGTCTGATAATGGTGCTGAATTTATTCTTGAATCAGAGTCAGAACAGGCTTTCTACCCAATCGCTAACATCAAGCCAAGAAACTTTTCTGCCTTTACTCATTCAGAAGGCGCTGCTATTGCCAGGTTGCCTTCAAAAACTATTGAGTCATTTATATTAAACCTCGACAAGGATGAGTTATGGACATCAGGCTCTACAGCAAATAAAGGCGATGACCGCATACTTGATTCCGAATGGATGATGGCAATGAAAAGCACCCCGCTGTTTCAGAAGCTACAGGATGAATATCTGAACCAGCTATTCCAGGTCATGGATGAAATAAATTTTCAATCTGGTGAAAATGTCATTACCCAGGGCGAACCCGGTGATTTTTTTTATTTAGTAAAGGAAGGTACTTGTAAAGTCTTTCGACAAAAAGATGGTAAAGAAGTCGAACTGGCCACGCTCAGAGCTACAGATTCTTTTGGGGAAGACGCCCTGCTTGGCGACAGACCACGTAATGCTACCGTTAGAATGTTCACCGACGGCACGCTTATGCGGATTTCCAAGAAAGATTTTGAGCATTTCATGTTTCAGCCCATTGTTAAGTGGATTGAAGCTGAACAAGCTCAGAAACTTTTACAGCAAGGTGCCCAGTTAATTGATGTACGTAAAAAGCATGATAAAAGCATGGTGGCTGAAAATTCCAAGTACATTCCTTTATTCATGCTCAGGAACCAATTAAAACGTCTTGATAAGGATCATAGCTACCTTCTTCTCTGTGATGATGACAATGATGGTGCTATCGCCTCTTATCTTTTCAGTAAATTTGGTCTGGACGGTTATATTCTTCGAGGTGATAACGCCTCGAATATAAACTAGATTCTTTAAGCACAAGCACGTTACCTTGACAGTCTAAAGAGTCTACTCATGCTGCAAAAGATGATTAATCCAGTGTGACAACAACATGGTAAGCAGCACCGAAGCACCGAAGGCGTAAATACCAAAATGAATCTGGACATTGGCAATCACATCCAGCTTCACAGTCACCAGTAACAAGGCGACAACAAACACATCCAGCATTGACCACTTACCGAGGTTCGTCATCCAGTAAATATATCGTTTATGGGTTGAACGCTTGTGTTTCCCTGCATTGAGCACCAGAAACATAAACAGGCTTTTTAGAACCGGAAAGATAATGCTGAATACCAGAATCACCACGAACAAAATCCACTCTTTCTGAAACAGCAGATCATTCAATGCAGAATACAATGAAACCTGGTTTTCAAAAAAATAGAACTTGTGCAATGTCATCATGGGCATAAATACTCCCATGCCCAGCAATATCAGAGAGCTGATTATCAGGATATTAAGCAACAGCTTGTGAATGGCATTGAGTTGCATACAACTTATGACTTAAGGTTATTACGCCAGTCCAGTTCGGCCGGTGGCTGCCATTGGGTTTTTTCGAATACAGCCGATGAGGTATCACATCGGGCATAATCGGCAATTGTCTGGCATTGCCCATTCACATGAATTATAGGTACAAAATTTCGCATCCACGGCGGCACATGCCATTCCTGTAAAAGTTTTTTCAGCTTGCGGCTTCCTCGCCGGTTTTTCAGATTGACGGTTTGCCCCTGTTGACGAAAACACACCTCTGCATCAGCCAGTCGTTCATCTGAAACACCAGGCAGCAGTTCGACCCGTAATTTACCGCACGGATAAGGCAGCTCGATTTTTCCGCGCCTGAGCGAATTCACAGAAGGCTTCACCGAATCAATCTGATCAAGCAATGAGCTACCAATCAGGTAAAGATAGTCATCGAAACGATACAGCTGGACATATGACCAGTTCAACAGCGGCTGAGCGTCCTGACGCAAATTGATAAAATCAGAGCAGATTGTCCGAGTGGTATTTCTGTCAGGTAATGGGAAATCATTCTCTTCTACCCAAGCCCGGACAAGTGCATGTCTTCTGGCTTCAGGAAACTCTCTAAGCTTGCTGATGGACAGGGAATGTTTATAAGCCCCGATGGAATCAAACAGGTCATTTACAGAAATATCATCAATCATCATCGCGGCTTCACGACAGTTTTCGGCACTGCGCGCAATGGTCTGTTTGGCCGCCGACCATCGACTTTCCAGTAATGGCATCACCTGGTGACGCAGAAAATTTCTGTCAAAGCGGTCATCTGCGTTGCTTGGGTCATCGATCCATTTGAGATCATGAAGCTTTGCGTAGTCTTCTATTTGCTCTCTGCTGAAGTTCAACAGTGGCCTGAACAGTTTACCGGGAGGAAAGTTAGATACTTCAGCCATGGCACTCAAGCCTTTCAGTCCAGCACCTCTGAGCAATTGCAACATGAAGGTTTCAGCCTGATCATCCTGATGATGCGCGGTCAGCAATGCATCACCTTTAGACATTAAAAGTGAAAGAGACTGGTAGCGCTGGATTCTGGCCTGCTCTTCGATATTGCTGTTCAAGGCACCCAGTGAAAGGCTTATTGACTGGTATTCAACCTCAAGATTAGTCACCGCAGACTGACAAAACTGTTCCCACATATCGGAATCAGCTTGCAGGTTATGATTGATATGAACGGCCAGGATTTTTCCGGATGGATAATGACTCGCCAGTACATGTAACAACACCGTGGAGTCACAGCCGCCACTGTAGGCAACAATCAAACGGCCATTAACAGGATATCGCTTAAAAAATGCTCCAATCTGTTGCTGGATTTGATGTCTGTCGCTCACAGCAACGCTACTCTTGAGGCTCAGGCCTTGAATTCACCATAAGCCATCAGCTTTTCATAACGGCTTTCCATTAGTATATCTATGGGTTCAGACACCAGGTTTTGCAGCTTGTCTTTCAGGGCCTGTTTAAAGTTTGCAGCCATTTGTACGTAGTCACGATGTGCACCGCCCAATGGCTCGTCAATGATTTCGTCAATCAGCTTGAATTCCTTGAGACGATCTGAAGTTATCGCCATGGCTTCAGCAGCCAGGTTCGCCTTTTCGGCACTCTTCCATAAAATTGACGCACAGCCTTCTGGAGAAATGACAGAATAGGTACTGTATTGCAACATCATGACCTGGTCAGCGACACCAATGGCCAACGCCCCACCTGAGCCGCCTTCACCGATCACTGTGGCGATAATGGGGGTTTTCAGACCCGACATTTCCAGCAGATTTCGTGCAATGGCTTCACTCTGGCCACGCTCTTCAGCACCGACCCCCGGATAGGCGCCCGGTGTATCAATTAAGGTTACTACAGGAATGCCAAAGCGCTCGGCCGTTCGCATCAGGCGCAGTGCCTTGCGATAACCTTCCGGACGTGGCATACCGAAATTGCGCTTGATCTTTTCCTTGGTATCTCGGCCTTTCTGATGGCCGATCACCATGACAGGCTGATCATCGAGCCTGGCCAGGCCGCCAATGATAGCTGCATCATCTGAAAAAGCCCTGTCACCATGCATTTCATGAAAGTCATCGAATACATGGTCAATATAGTCTTGCGTGTAAGGGCGCTGCGGATGGCGTGCCAACTGCGATATCTGCCACGGTGTCAATGAAGAAAAAATCGATTCTGTCAGACTCTTGCTTTTAGCTTCGAGTTTGCTTATTTCATCCTGGATATTGATTTCATTATCACTGCCCAGGAGTCGAAGTTCTTCGATTTTCGCTTCAAGTTCCGCAATAGGTTGTTCGAATTCTAAAAAATTGAGATCCATGTTGTTATCTGTTCTCTGGTTTTATATTTAGGATAGTTCAAAGTAACAGGAAAATGTAGCTTTCTTTCATGAAAACTCAGTAAATTTCGCTGATCAAGCCTGTTTCACCTGTTCCTGGCTATCTCTTTTCCGGTAACCATATCCTGTTTTCACCTGGCCTGGGCCAGTAAAGCGTTCCAGTTGCTTTAATAACTCATCCCTGGGGTAAACCGACCATTTTTCGCCAAATACCACCAGGCATTTGGCGGTCGGAATCTCTAAAACTACGCGAATTATACAACTACCGCCCTGAAATGGGGCAAGTATTGTTTTCAGATAGTCTGCCGCTGCCTGGGCTGGCAGGTTTCTATCCTCGAGATGCTGTGTATTGAGTTTCAGGGTGATACTGGTCGCCTTCAATTCCCTCGCCTGTTCGATCTCCATGACATGATTAACACGCAGGCTCAAGCCACCACGGTATTCATCATGACTGAGATCACCCTCCACAACAAGGACATGGTCATTAACCAGTAACTCGTTGAACTGTTCATAGGCATCAGAAAACAGAGTGACTTCAATCCTGCCAGTGCGGTCATCCAGCAATACATTGGCCATCATTGTACCTTTCTGGGTCTGACGCTTCGAGACGGCAACGACCAGGCCGGCAACAATGACACGTTGCT
>JABDQZ010000359.1 GCA_013041975.1 Gammaproteobacteria bacterium | reverse complement strand
AATGGGTCGATGACCTGTGAATCACAGTCAGGCATTAAAATCATGTCGGAAGCGTTAATGCCTTTCCAGCCTGCAATTGAAGAACCGTCAAACATTTTACCGTCTTCAAACATATCTTCATCAATCTGGGACGCAGGCAGTGAAACGTGCTGTTCCTTGCCTTTGGTATCCGTAAAACGCAAGTCAACGAATTTAACATCGTTTTCTTCTATCATATTCAGCACATCGCTAGCGGGCATAATTTTTCTCCGAAATTAAAAACTTTCTAATGATATTACGGTTCGATTTCCCCGACAAAAATTTATTTACTTTTATGGGCTACTAAGTCAAATAAACAGTCAAAATTATCGGTTGCGGCGACACGCGCACCATATCAGAGCACTACTGTAAGCTCTTGCGCGATAATGGTGCGTTTTTGACATAGCATTTTCTTATAATATTTTCCTAAATACCTAACCTACTGAATTATAAATAAAACTCTCTCCGTACCGCTTTTGGCACAGTATCTGCTCCAGTTTGGGGCACATGTATTAAAACCCCGTTAATATTATGAAAGGCCACGGCCTTGAACTGAAAACTCTTTGGAGATAGTAAATATGAAAAGTAAGTTGGAATATATTTGGCTAGACGGCTATGAGCCGACTCAAAGCCTGCGTAGTAAAACAATGGTTCGCTCTGACTTCGGTGGCACGCTTGAAGAATGCCCAATGTGGTCGTTTGATGGCAGTTCAACTGAACAGGCTGAAGGCAATGCCTCTGATTGTCTTTTAAAACCTGTCAAGATTATTCCAGATCCAGGTCGTAAAAATTCCTACCTTATAATGACCGAAGTATTGAATGCTGACGGCACGCCACACGCATCCAACGGTCGCGCAACCATCGAAGATGATGATGATGATTTCTGGTTTGGTTTTGAGCAGGAATATTTCCTGTGGGATCCTGTCACAAACTTACCACCAGGATTCCCTGCAGGCGGTTATCCTCCTCCACAGGGCCCTTACTACTGTTCAGTAGGCGCACGCAACGCTTACAACCGTGATTTGATTGAAGAACACCTGGACATGTGCCTGGAAGCTGGACTTAATGTTGAAGGTATCAATGCCGAAGTTGCCGCTGGTCAATGGGAATTCCAGTGCTTCTCCAAGAGCGCCAAAGAAGCCGGTGATGAAATCTGGTTAGCACGTTACCTGCTTGAACGTTGCGCCGAGAAATACGACCTGGCAATTGACTGGCATCCAAAACCACTGGGTGACACTGACTGGAATGGTTCCGGTATGCATTCCAACTTCTCCAATGGTGCAATGCGTGAGGCAGGTGATGAGACTGTATTCACCAAGATCTGTGAAGAGTTTGGTAAACCACATAACATTCCTGCTTGTATTGCAGTTTACGGCGCGCACAACGAGCAGCGTCTGACTGGTAAGCACGAGACCCAGTCGATCGATCAATACAGCTACGGTGTTTCTGACCGTGGTGCTTCGATCCGTATTCCTATCGGGACGGTAGAAGATGGTTGGAAAGGTCGTCTGGAAGATCGTCGTCCATCATCCAACGCCGATCCTTACAAGGTAGCGGCTATTAACGTTAAAATAACAAAAGAAGCGCTTGCTTAATTAAACTCAATTTCTTAAGCAAGGAGCCGGGATGGGTAAAACCATCCCGGTTTTTTTATGCCTGCCACAATCAACTTATAATTCGCCGGTCCATTCATGCTGAAGAACGCGTACAAATTCATCCATGGATTCCAGCCTGGTAGCCGGATCTTTTTCCAGGCAGCGTAAACACAAATTTTCCAAAACCCTGGGTACCGGAAATTTACTCACCTCAGACGGTTTTTCCGGTTGCTGGTTTTCCACCATTTCAAGGATTTCATAGGTTTTGTCACTGTCGAAAGGTGGCTTGCCGGTTAACACTTCATACAGCACAGACCCTAGACTATAGATATCCGTACTAAAACTGATATCAGGATCACGGCGTATCTGTTCCGGAGACATGTAGCACAGAGTTCCCTGTAACTTGCCATGCCCGGTAATCGACTTGTCTGAACCAGGTACAGCAATCTCTTTGTCATGATTCACAAAATCTGACGTACTGCCATCTTTTTTCCAGACCTTGGCCAGCCCCCAGTCCAGTAACAATACTTCGCTGTATGGCCCCACCAGTATGTTCTCAGGTTTAATATCTCGGTGAGCCACGCCATGATCATGGGCATAAGCCAGGGCATGGCCGACCTGCTTTATCACATCAATCAGCTGGGTCAGGTCATACCGCTCGCGGTAATTCATGATTTCCCGCAAGGTATAGCCGTGAACCAGTTTCATTGTAAAGTAATAGTGGCCCTGGTTATCCCTACCTATTTCGTATATCGGCACAGTATTTGGATGCTGCAACATGGCTGATATTCGTGCTTCACGAAGCAGGCGGATATTTTCAATCTCGTCATCAACAAATTCTGATCTTAAAGTTTTATAAGCTACCACCCGGTTCAAATGCATATCCTTGCAAGACTTGATCAGCGCTTTCCCTCCCTTGGCGATAGTACTCAGAAACATATAGCGGGTATTGGGGTTGAGAACCTCTGGTAACGGTTTATCCGTGTCTTCCAGAAAGACATCGCCATATTCTTTAGGAGGCTGTTTGAAAGTAAGCATGTTTATTTATGGTGCTTTGTAAAAGATTTCGATTGCTCCAAATCTGTCATCATTCTGTAAAGCATCGGTAAGCTCCCTGCGCTTGTCTGCTGTTATTTCAGCTGACTGGTAACAGCCTAGCTGAAAAATGACATCAATATTGATTTTTCCGGAAAGATAATGCAGGGAAATATCCGTTTCCTCAGAAAAACAGTCAATTCCACGCCACTTTTCACGTAAGTAAGTAACCACTTCACTTCTGAGGGGCAAACCTTTGCATGGCGGCGCTTCCTCATCATTTTCTGGATCAATGTGAACGGTAATATCCGATAGATGATCAACATTGTTTTTCAGTTTATCTTCCACGGCCACAGCAATCATATGGCCTTCGGAAACCGACAGGCCGGGGTCAACCAATACATGAACATCGGCAGCCGAAAGATGCCCGCTTTTACGGGTTCTCAACATATGAAGCGAATGCACTCCATCCACGTTATCAATTAATTTTGAAACCTTTGCGACTTCATCCTCATCCAGCGACTTGTCTACCAGCTCCTCGAGTGCCTGCCACCCCAGAGACCAGCCGATTTTTATAATCATCAGGCTGACGATGACGGCAGCTATGGTATCGAGGTTTTCAATGCCAAACTGGGTACCGACAATACCCACCAGCACGACGATGGAGGAAACCGCATCTGACCGATGATGCCAGGCATTGGCTTCGAGCATTTTTGAACGCAGTTTTCTGGCAATAATTATGGAATACCAGTACAGCCCTTCATTGGCGATAATTGAGAAAAGTGCGGCATAAAGCGCAAGTTGGGTTGGCACAACGGTTTCTTCATGTAACAGCAGGCGCTCAACCGAATCCCAGCCGATGCCAATACCAACCAATGCCAGCAAAATCCCCAGAGCCAGGGTAGCCGCCGTTTCAAACCTGCCGTGACCATAGGGATGTTCAGCATCTGGTTCCTGGTTGGCGTGATGTGAAGCAAACAGAACCAGCAGATCGGAAATCAGATCCGAAAGAGAGTGAATACCATCGACTATCAGTGCCTGCGAATGACCAATGTATCCAAATATTATTTTAACAACGGCCAGTACCAGATTAACAACGCTACCAACAATGGCGACGATTTTCGTCTGGCGGTTTCTTTCTTCACCAAAAGCATGAGCGTGGTTATGCCCCATCTTTAACTACCTTTATCGTTATGCGGTATTCGTCATCAACTTCTTCTGTCGATAAGATTTCATGTCCATTGATGCGACACCAGGCAGGAATATCATTCAGCACACCCGGGTCAGTACAAACCGCTGTCAGCGTATCACCGTTTTCAAGCTTGGCCACTTCATCCTGAACCCTGATAACCGGCATGGGACAAAGTAATCTTCGACAATCCAGTTCACTCATTAATCACAATATCCATTCCGGTTTGATCTCGTCTGCGGGCAACGGAGAAACCTTGATCGAAGTGACTTCACCTGACTTAGTCTGAAAATCCAGTGAGACTTGCGGGTCTGTTCTTCCCTTGCTGTAACGGGCAACAATGCTCGCTGCCAGTTTAAGCTCTTTATTTGTGAGATTACCATCAATCAGCGCCAATGGCCCTGAATGACTGATGGTTTTCAGGCTGTCGTACTGTTTTTTATAACCCTGTAAATATTTTGCTTCGCCTTCTTCGCGAGCAATAATTATTTTGAAATGCTCGGCTGGTCTGATGTGTCTACCGACTTTTAGCAGCATGATGTCATCGATTTCATAAGTTTTTTCCCCTCTGGACTTCCAAAGGTCAGAGAGTTTTACCGAATATTTCTCATCTGTCAGGAAACAACAGCCACCGGCTGGCTGGGCAAAATCTTCAAAACCGAATTTTTTCGCCAATGCAATCTGGGGTTTGCGGTTTCTGCCTGAAAAATCATAGAGCTTTTCCCGATCCACCCAGCCTGCTTTTTCGGGAATTGTTGGTGGCAGGTTTTTGGCACAAAGCGGCCGTAACAACAAATCATTGATACCGGAGTCTTTCTGAACCACTGGCATCGTATCCTTACGCTGTGATTTTGGTCGCTGACCGACGACCTCTCCGGTGATAATGAAATCAAAACCATTAGCCTCCATCCACTGCCGTGCTTTTTTGACCATGAAAATTTTACAATCAAGGCAAGGGTTCAGGTTTGCTCCGTAACCGTACCTGGGGTTAAACACAACATCCTTGTATTCTTCGATAATATCGATGATATGCAGCTTGATACCCAGTTGTTCGGCTGACCACAGCGCATTATTTCGTTTGGGTTTTTGCTTGTCTTTTTTACGAATTGCATGCGTATGCCCCTCAACGCAAAAACCGGTATAAAAATTGATGCCTTCCACATAAATGCCCTGCTCCTGCAATGCCTTTACTGCAAGTAGAGAATCCAGTCCTCCCGATATCAGTGCCACGGCTTTTCTGGTTGAGTTATCTGTCATGAAAAATAATTTTGCTTTCGCAAAGAATTCCCTGTTAAGGCGATCCCATTGAATATACTATTAAAGATAAACAGGCAGCCGCCGAAAAATACTTTAAGTCTATTTTGATATAGTTAAGATCAACAATAAACAGCGGATTGTTATTAATGCGAAGTCATCCACCAACTGACTCAACAGCAGCGCAGAAATTCAGGAGGGTACTTAATCCCTGGAAAGATGAGGCAATTTCCTTTCTCGTCAATAATCTGCGTGAAATGTTCAAGTCGGCTGACCAGGTATTGCTGGAATTTGCTGACAAGGCACAAAACAATTCGATCCAGACGCATTTCTTTGAAGCCATGCGTGAATTGTGGCTGAAGCAGGATAATGTCGTATCCATATTCCAGGATGGCCTTGAGCGTAACATTTTCACATTCCGTGACCTGCCCTCAAGCACTTCAGCTCTCGATGATGCCCTAAGCCTCGTTGACAAAGACTCTTTTGAACGCAACCTGGCCTTGCAAACCATCGCCAACCAGGCTGAAAAAAAGTTCTATTCTACACTTTATGAGCTCACACAGCGGCTGGCCATTCTAAATGGAAGCCGCTCTGTACCCATGGAAAATATACCGGCTGGCCCAAGAATGCTGGCCGATATTTTCGAAAAATGTGTTGAAGTCATCTTTATCGAAAAAGAAGTCCGCCTGGTGCTTTATACGCTGTTTGACCGTTTTGTTATCAGCAAAGGCATCAAGATTTACGAAGACCTGAACCAGGACCTGATGGCCGCCGGCATCCTGCCCGACCTGAAACCCCAGTTTGCCAAACAATCTGAACCAGCTAAGAAACCAAAACCTGCCCCCGAGCATCCGCCAGTTTCAGGTATTGAAGTGACTGAAGTTGATGAAGAATCCATCACCGCCGAAGACCCTTACCAGGAAACGGCAACCTCATCAGAAATTGCCGCTGATACCTTCGACCGCATCAAGGATCTGCTTGCTCACCAGAGAGCACAGAAAATGACGGCGCAAAAAAATCGCCGGCGCAGTAGTGACAAGCATGGCGCAGCACCTGTTCAGGTTGCCACTCGACAGGACGTTATTACCGCTATTGACGATGACTCAATTGCCATTGATGCGCCCATTCCTGATGTTGGTGTCCGCCAGGAAGCGGTCAAACGCGTCCAGGTTGATGCCCATCTGATTGTCAATATCAACGAGACACTGAAAAAGCAGCGTGAGCTGATCAAAAAGCTGGTTGGACAGGACCGCGTGCCCTCTGAAGACGAGGATGTCATTGATATTGTCGGACTCGTGTTTGAAATGATGCTTAATGACAAGGAGTTGTGCAACGAGGTAAAAACCCTGCTCAGCCATCTGCATACGCCTTACCTAAAAATCGCTGTCAGTGACGCTTCTTTCCTGACCGAACACGAACATCCTGCCAGACGTTTATTCGAGTTAATGATTGCCACCGGTCGAGACTGGGTAGATCCAAGCGATCTGACCAAAGGTATTTATCCGCATATTCAACGCACAGTGAATACCTTGCTGCAAAATACCCAGTACGATGAACAGGTCTTCGTCAAGCTGGCTATGGAATTAACCGAGGCCCATGCCCACTTGTCGGACAAACAGCGAATTTCCGAAGAGCGCACCGTTGAGGTTGAAAAAGGTCGTGCCAAGCTGAATCAGGCCAAGGATGTTGCTGCTTCTAAAACAAGCGAATTGATGCAGCACAAAATTCTCATCCAGGATGCCGAACATTTCCTCCATGGCCCCTGGCTGGATTATTTAACGCTGGTGCTATTACGATCAGACTTCAATCAGGAATCCGAATCCTGGCTACAGGCGTTGTCGCTGGGTAAGAAACTGATCCAGTTTTCACTGTCATCTGAAGACCCCAACGGCGGCATGCCCTCTTCTCAGGCTATTAATGACCTTTCCAGTGAAATGAAAGAAATTGTTGGTAGCCTGATTCCGCATTATCAGGCAGAAATTGAAATTTTTCTTGATTCACTCGGAAATACAAGAAAACGTAGTTCGAGTTATATTGCTCCTGCAGTCGAAGACGATAAAGTTTCTGACCAGGCACATAACAGTGAGGTCATTGAAGACCAGATGAACCAACTACGCGAAGTTGCCCCGGGCACCTGGTTCAACCTCATCAATGAAGAGGGTGAATCAATCAAGGTCAAGATGTCGTGGTTTAACCCCGTCACGGCCAACTTTCTGTTTGTAAACCAGACCGGTGTAAAAACTGCGGTGAAAAGCATCCGGCAACTGGCCATTGAGATTATCGAAGAAAAGGCTGAAGTACTTGAGCGTTCTAATATTCCATTTATTGACCGCTCGTTTAAGGCGATCAAGTCACTGCTTGAAAAGTCCATTCACTAGAAGAGGAAGAAAGACCTTGAGCGAAGAAAGACGAATTGCAAAACGTGTTGATTTACAGCCCGGATCAATCGTGGTGCTTGATCGAATCAGTGAAGCCAGCCTGGGAACCATAGCAAACATTTCTTCTACCGGTTTTATGCTCGTCACCGATCGCTTTATCGATACTGATTCAGTTTTTCAACTGAATCTCGGTTGCGGCAACTTTGATATCTCCATCGACATTGGTGCCATTTGTCTGTGGACAACTGAAGCCAGCTCTTCAGGTTCCTTCTGGTCCGGATTCCATATCATCGATATTTCTGATTCCTCTCAGGCTGATCTCGATATTGTTGTCGAGAAAACATCTGTCTGATTCGCTCTCATTTTTTTCCTGACAGCGTATTCACAAAAGCTATGAATTTCAGTGAATTTTGCTCATCCAATTCAAATTTTTGACCATACATTCGGCACAGATTGTCTTTACCACAGCTGGCCCTATTTTCACAGAGGCTTTGCATTTTTTTCTGCAGCCGTTGACTGGGTTCCCGGACTGGCGGCTCCTTGTGAATTAACCCTTTCGAAGTTACCGGGAAAAATAACCACAACCCTAAAACAATATAGCTAATTGGCAGCAGATTATTTATTTTCCTGATCATATCAACCTCCTCAACTGGCTCATGAGGAATCCATTCCGGTGTTACCTGTTATTCATTCTGATACTTAAATCAGAATTTACTAGAGCACTAACTTGGTAAGTTTTGATTTTGAGTAAAGCTGTACAGTTCCTGTGTGATGCAGCTCTCTCTTTGGATAAAAGCGCATCACAGGATATAATCGCGTAAATTTTTTTCGTGGGGTTTTTCGCCTTGTCTCAATCTGAAAACGATGTATCGACCTTTCAGGGTCTAATCCAGACACTGCAACAATTCTGGGCTTCCAGAGGCTGTGTCATTCTCCAGCCTTATGATATGGAAATGGGTGCCGGTACCTTCCATACAGCGACGTTTTTACGTTCCATTGGTCCGGAGCCGTGGTATACCGCCTATGTACAACCATCTCGACGTCCCACGGATGGACGCTACGGCGAAAACCCTAATCGTTTACAGCACTATTATCAGTTTCAGGTTGCGCTAAAGCCTTCTCCGCCAGATATTCAGGATCTGTATCTTCAGTCATTGAAAGAACTGGGTTTTGATCCCCTTGAACACGATATCCGCTTTGTTGAGGATAACTGGGAATCTCCCTCACTAGGCGCCTGGGGCCTGGGTTGGGAAGTCTGGCTCAATGGCATGGAAGTTACCCAGTTTACATATTTCCAGCAGGTAGGTGGGCTTGAATGTAAACCGGTTACTGGTGAAATCACCTATGGGCTTGAGCGACTCGCAATGTACCTGCAGGGTGTTCAAAGTGTTTACGACCTGGTCTGGACCAATGGCCCGCATGGACCCGTCACCTATGGTGATGTTTTTCACCAGAACGAAGTTGAACAGTCCCATTATAATTTTGAGCATGCTGATGTTGATTTCCTGTTCGGTTTTTTTGACCAGTGCGAAAAACAGAGTAATGAACTGATACAAAACAATCTCGCCCTGCCAGCTTATGAACAGGTACTAAAAGCTTCACATGCCTTCAATCTGCTGGATGCGCGCCACGCCATCTCTGTCACCGAACGCCAGCGATACATTCTTCGTTTACGTACCCTTTCAAGAGAAGTTGCCCAGGCTTATTACGATTCACGTGAAAAACTTGGCTTTCCCATGTTGAACACAGGAGATAAAGCCAATGACTGAAACGGCTGATTTGCTTTTTGAACTTGGTACGGAAGAATTGCCTCCAACCGCGTTAGGCAAGCTGTCTACAGCTTTTACCAACGAATTTGTTCGGGGTCTTGAAGAGGCTAACATTTCTTTTGGCGAGGTCAGTCAATTTGCTACGCCACGTCGGCTTGGTTTGTTAATCAATCACTGTGCAATCAATCAACCTGATCAGGAAATTGAAAAACGAGGACCTGCTGTTAAAGCAGCCTTTGATGCCGAAGGCAATCCAACCAAAGCGGCTATGGGTTTTGCTTCATCCTGCGGAACAACAGTCGACCAGCTTGGCCGTATCTCAACGGCTAAAGGAGAATGGCTTGCTTACCAACTTGTTGAAAAAGGCAAGCCCACGGCATCTCTGCTTGAAGCTATTGCAAAATCTGCTCTCGATAAACTGCCGATACCCAAGCGCATGCGCTGGGGGGCTTCCGATGTCATGTTTGTTCGTCCTGCTCACTGGATCCTGTTTTTACTGGGTGACAACATTGTTCCTTGTGAACTGCTTGCTTTAAAAAGCAGTAACAAGACTTTCGGTCATCGTTTTCATCACCCGGAAGAAATTCAGATTAATTCACCTGATGACTATCAGAAAACACTGCAAGAACAGGGAAAAGTCATATCTGACTTTACGCAGCGTAAAAATCGTATCAGGGAACTCGTAGAAGAAGCCGCTGCATCAATCAATGGACACGTTCCCATCGATGAAAAACTGCTGGATGAAGTCACCGCACTGGTGGAATGGCCTGTTGCGATTGTCGGCAGCTTTGAACAAGAATATCTCGAGGTACCGCACGAAGCACTGATTCTGACCATGAAAAAGAATCAGAAATATTTCCCGGTATTTGATAATAGTGAAAATCTCATAAATCATTTCATTACGATTTCAAATATTGAAAGCAAGAACTCGCAAACCATTCGTGACGGCAATGAACGTGTTATTCGTCCCAGGTTTTCGGATGCCAAGTTTTTCTGGGAACAGGATGGAAAACAGACCCTTGAAAATCGACTGGATCATTTAAAGGAAATTGTCTTCCAGAAAGAGCTTGGCTCAATTTATGAAAAATCCAGTCGTGTCTCCTCGCTGGGGGCCTCCATCGCTGAACAAATCGGTGGCGATACCGGACTGGCTCAAAGAGCGGGATTACTATCACGTTGCGACCTGGTGACAGAAATGGTTTATGAATTTGCCGATATGCAGGGCATTATGGGACGTTACCAGGCCAAGCGTGATGGTGAGTCTGATGAACTGGCTTCAGCGATGGAAGAAATCTATCTGCCACGTTTTTCCGGTGACAAATTACCTGAAACCAAAACAGGTATTGCTATCGCTCTGGCTGATCGACTGGATACTCTCACCGGCATTTTTGGTATCGGTCTAAAACCCAGTGGTACCAAAGATCCATTTGCTCTGAGACGAGCTTCACTCGGTATAATCAGAATTTTACGTAAGCACTCACTTACACTGAATATACCGAATTTGATCGACAGTGCCTGTAAGCTACATGAAAATGCTATTACCAATCAAAATGTTCAAAAAGAAGTAAACACTTACATCATGGAGCGTCTCAAAGGTGAATTTACCGACGAAGGCTATTCTGTTGGACTGGTAAATTCAGTTGCCAGTGTTCAGCCTGCTTCACTGCCTGATTTTGTGCAGCGTATTGAAGCCGTCTCTGATTTTAGCAAACTCGAAGAAGCCGAAAACCTGGCTGCCGCCAATAAAAGGATTCATAATATTTTACGGAAAAATACTGAATCTTTACCTGTAGAAACTGATCCCACTTTGTTTGAAAATCCAGCCGAGAATGATCTCTACAATGCTGTTACTGAAAAACAATCGAGTATCAAACCTCTTATTGAAAGCAATGATTACAAGGGTATCCTTGCGACACTTGCGACACTCAGGGAACCAGTCGATACTTTTTTTGATGATGTCATGGTAATGGCAGATGATGACAGGGTTCGTTTAAACAGACTTTCACTACTGGAGCGGGTTACGCGATTATTCCTCCTGGTAGCAGATGTTTCCGTCCTTCAGGATAGCTGATATGACTGACAAGAATTCCTGGACTGACATGATGGCTGCTGTTCAGGCTTTTCATGACAAGCATAATTTCAGGGATAATGGTGGTGAAGAACTTAATTACCGCATTGCCCTGATGTCGGAAGAGCTGGGCGAAATTTCCTCTTGTGTAACCAAAGGAAAGAGTAAGGACTTACTATCAGAAGAAGTCGCTGATCTGCTAATTCTTTTACTGGGAACAGGTATAGCAGCTGATTTTGATCTGAATGAGGCTTTCTGGAATAAGATGGGTAAACTCATGCAACGTGACGCACGTATGGTCAACGGCAAAATTCGTGTCTCAGAATTCCGGGATATGGAATGAAACTGGTGATTCTTGATCGTGATGGTGTCATTAATCACGACAGTGACAACTACATTAAATCACCGGAGGAATGGATTCCTATTGCAGAAAGTCCTGAGGCTATAGCCCGACTCAATCATGCCGGTTACACCGTCGTAATAGCCACCAATCAGTCCGGAATTGCCCGTGGTTATTTCGATATATCGACCCTTAATGCCATGCATGACAAACTTCATTCTGTTGTTAACGATGCAGGTGGCCAGGTTGATGGCATCTTCTACTGCCCTCATTCCCCAGCAGATAACTGTAACTGTCGAAAACCTTTACCTGGCTTGCTGCAACAGATTGAAGACAGGTTTTCCCTATCTGTAAATAATGTTCCCTTTATTGGTGACAGTATTTCCGATATTGAATGTGCCCGTGCAGCTAAAGCCCTACCGTTTCTGGTGAGAACCGGCAAGGGAAAAAAAACCGAACATAAACTAAAAGCCTCTGACAATATCCCGGTTTTCAATAACCTTGCCGATGCTGTCAATTATCTTCTGGATAGCTAAAATCAGATTATGTTGATTTCGCTTCGCTCCACCCTTTTTTTCATTCTGTTGGTATTGAGCACGGTTTTTTTCGGCCTGATCATGGCAGTTTTTGGCTGGTTCCTGCCATTCATGATAAATTCCAAAATTGCCAATGCCTGGGGAATTATCAACAGTTTCTTTTTAAAAACGGTATGTGGCCTGACATACAGTGTAGAAGGACTGGAAAACCTTCCACAAAATAATGCATGCATTATCATGTCAAAACACCAGTCTGCCTGGGAGACAATTACTTTTCGAGGTATCTTCCCTGCTAATCAGGCCTGGGTTCTTAAGCGTGAACTGATGTATGTACCTGTGTTCGGATGGGCACTCGCTGTTGTCCATCCGATTGCGATTAACCGCAAAGCAGGCAGAGGAGCCATGAAACAGGTTGTTGAGCAGGGTCTACTGCGTTTATCCCAAAATCGTAACGTTATCATTTTTCCGGAAGGAACCCGTGTTGCACCCGGTGAACGTAAACGCTACGGCATTGGAGGTGGTCTGCTGGCAGAAAAAGCTGATGTGCCGGTGATACCAGTAGCCCATAATGCAGGGGTATTTTGGAAACGCCGTGGATTAAATAAATATCCTGGAAATATTCAGGTGGTGATCGGGCCACCTATCGATACCACTGATCTGAGTGCCGCTGATATTACCAGGAAAGTTGAGGCATGGATTGAATCTGAAATGGAAAAGCTTCCATCGCAGATATCATCAATTTGAGGGAGTCAAGGTGGTACAAAATGTACGTACCACCATAATATCAATACCTAGATATCCAGGTTCTCGACAGTCAGGGCATTCTTTTCAATAAAATCTCTCCTGGGTTCAACTTCATCCCCCATTAACGTCGTAAAGATTTCATCAGAACCAATAGCATCTTCGATACGTACTCTGAGGAGTCGGCGAGTCTCTGGATTCATCGTAGTATCCCACAACTGTTCCGGATTCATTTCGCCAAGACCTTTATAACGTTGAATATGCTGACCACGTTTAGCCTCATCCATTAACCATTCAAGAGCAGCTTTAAAATCACTGATTTCTTTAGTTTTCTCACCTTTCTGAATATAAGCATCATCAGTCAACAGACCCTCAAGCTTTTCACCCATGGCAATAATCTTCTTGTAATCAGAACTGTCAAAGAACGAAATCGGTAAAATCTTTTCATTTGATATGCCGTGTACCTTGCGATCAACCAGAATTGAACAATCAATCAATTCAATTGATTCATCTTCACAGTTCTCTATTGAAATTGCATAACGATCAGATGGTCCCATGTCGGTATTTAATCTTTTTTCAAGTTCTCCAAGCCAATCAACTAGAGCTTGCTTTGTAAGTGAGTCATTACTTACACGCGGCATGAACATAATACTATCAATCAGGTTTGTATCGTATTTCTTTGACAGTCTCTGGCTGATATCCCTGGCAGCAATATACTCTACTGACAAATCATAGAGAGAAGATTCTTTAATCGGTGGCGTCTCTTTGGAAACATAAAGCGCTGCATTATCAAGCGCTGTTGTCAGCAGGTACTGATTTAATTCAATATCATCTTTCAGGTAAGTTTCCTGTTTTCCTTTCTTTATTTTATATAATGGTGGCTGGGCAATATAGATATAACCCTTTTCAATCAATTCTGCCATTTGCCGATAAAAGAAAGTCAGTAATAAGGTACGAATATGGGCACCATCTACATCTGCATCTGTCATGATGATGATACGATGGTATCTTAGTTTTTCAGGATTAAATTCTTCGCGGCCGATTCCACAACCCAGTGCCGTAATCAGTGTGCCAACCTCAGCTGAAGAAAGCATCTTGTCAAAACGTGCTTTTTCAACATTCAGGATTTTGCCTTTTAAAGGCAAGATTGCCTGAGTGCGACGATCTCTTCCCTGCTTTGCTGAGCCACCAGCAGAATCACCCTCCACCAGATAGAGTTCAGATTGGGAAGGATCCTTTTCCTGGCAATCAGCCAGTTTCCCGGGTAGACCAGCAATATCCAGAACCCCTTTGCGACGAGTCATTTCTCTGGCTTTACGGGCTGCTTCTCTGGCTCTGGCCGCTTCCACCATTTTTCCGGCAATTATTTTTCCTTCTGTCGGGGTCTCTTGTAGAAACTCACCAAATTTTTCATTGACCAGACTTTCAACAATGCTTTTAACTTCAGAGGAAACCAGCTTGTCTTTAGTCTGGGAAGAAAATTTAGGATCGGGTACCTTGACGGATAATACGGCTGTTAACCCTTCCCTGGCATCATCGCCTGTCGTGTTAACTTTCTGTTTTTTCGATAAACCAGCTTCTTCAATATAGTTATTAAGGGTTCGAGTAAGCCCACTTCTAAAGCCAGCAAGATGAGTACCACCATCTTTTTGTGGAATGTTATTGGTAAAACAGAAAATATTTTCCTGATAGGATTCATTCCATTGCATTGCCAATTCGACAACCACAGTTTCTTTTTCAGCGCTAAAATAAACTACTGTCTGATTCAAGGGCGTTTTATTTTTATTCAAGTGTTCAACAAATGCCTTGATGCCACCTTCGTATTCAAAAACATCCTCTTTGCTGGATCTCAAATCTCTTAGCACAATACGTACGCCTGAATTCAGGAAAGATAGCTCCCGCAAGCGCTTCATGAGAATGTCGTAGTGATATTCAATATCGGTAAATATCTGTTTACTTGGAAGAAACCTGACCTTGGTACCGGTTTTATCGGAATCACCGACAGCTTTTAATGGTGCTTGTGGCTCACCCATTTTATAAAGTTGTTCGTGTTTTTTACCTTCACGATAGACGGTTAGTTCAAGTTCTTCTGATAAAGCATTTACCACTGAGATCCCTACACCATGCAATCCTCCGGATACTTTATAGGAATCATCATCAAATTTTCCGCCTGCATGAAGTACGGTCATAATCACTTCAGCTGCTGATCGTTTCTCTTCTTCATGCAACCCAACAGGAATTCCTCGTCCATTATCGGTAACAGTTACGGAATTATCTTCATGAATAGTGACCTTGATTTCAGAGCAATGACCAGCCAACGCTTCATCGATAGAGTTATCGACAACCTCAAAAACCATATGATGAAGTCCGGTACCATCATCGGTATCACCAATATACATACCAGGTCTTTTTCTGACTGCATCCAGACCTTTTAATACTTTAATTGCCGAGGAATTATAATCTTCAGACATTCATGAATCTCCTTTGCTGTATCCAGTACATTATACAGACATCATTGTTTTTTCGTTAATTATCTTGATCATGTTCCACGTGGAACACATTGGAAATCAGTTTTGAATTAATACTTTTCTCATCAATTGCCGAAATAATGGATTGAAGCTTCAAATCTTTGACTGTAGTAACCAGTCGGTTAAGAAAATTAGTATCCAATTCACTCGATATATCATCGATCAAAACAATGGGTGTTAATCCGGTTTTATTCATTAAGTGGAGACACTGTGACAGTTGCAATGAGAAAACCAGCATTTTTTGTTGACCTCGAGACAAAACATTCCTTTTGGATTCAACAAAACTGAATTTAATATCGGCTTTATGTGGACCATGCTGAGTAAATCCACGAGCCAGGTCACTGTGAAGTGATCGCTTGAGTTCATCGTGGAGGCCTTTTATTTTGTTCCAGCCAGCATAAAATTCAATACTGGCAATTTGATTCCCGAGTAATTGTTTCTGAAGTTCTACAAAATAGCTCGATAATTCTTCAAAATATAATTCATGGTAATAACTTAATCGATCAGCACATTCAGTAAATTGTTGGTTCCAACTTGATAGATCGGTACCCTTGTTTTTTAAAACATGGTTTCTTTGTTTCAATACCCGACGAAATTGACTCCAGATATTACGATAGGAATGTTCCACGTGGAACAAACCCCAATCGATAAACTTTCTTCTATTTGAAGGACCACTATCAACAAGCTGGTGAGAAACCGGCGTAATGATCTGTAAAGGTAGAAAATCAAGAAGTGAAACTCTGGATTTGAGTTTATCGTTGTTTAATTTAACAGCAAGCGATGAAGGCGTGACCTGACAACCTATATGAAAATGTTGATCGGATTGTTCACCTTTAATGAAAATAATAGCGTTATTATCATTACGATGAATAAGATCAGAAAGATAATTCGTTCGAAAAGACCGGGCTCTACCAGCAAGGTAGATCGCTTCAAGGATTGAAGTTTTGCCACTACCGTTAGAACCATGAATAAGATTGATACCGGGTGTTAAAGATAGATCCAGATCCGGAAAACAACGAAAATGCTGTAATGCGAGATTATGAATCATAAAAGGAATTTACAGGAAACAAGGGTGCTCATGTTTCCTGTAGAGGAAAAATTACAACCTCATTGGCATAACGACATATTGGGAATCATCACTATCTTGAGCTGTAACAAGACAACTACTGTTGGAATCAACCAAGGCGATTTCTACGATATCCGTATCGATCACATTTAAGACATCTGTTAAATAACCAACATTGAAACCGATCGTCATTTCTGGTCCATCATAGTTCACCTCGATAACTTCTTCGGCTTCTTCCTGTTCAGGATTATGAGCAAGTAGCTCAAGACTATTGGTCAGGATTTTAAACCGTATGCCACGGTATTTTTCATTGGATAGAATCGATGCCCTTAATAAAGCCTGTTTTAATTCCTGCCTGTCTGCCAGTGCGATCTGGGTTTGGCCGCTTGGCATAACACGTTGATAATCAGGAAAACGTCCATCAATAAGTTTTGAGATAAAGACAACACCATTGGCAAAATTCATGCGGATATGATTACTGCCAATTTCAATCACCAGGTCTTCATCAGAATCGGTGAGAATACGGGATAATTCAATAATCGCTTTTCTGGGAAGAATTATTTGTGTGGAAATATCTTCATCCAGATCCATTTTCATCTGCGATAGTGCCAGGCGATGACCATCAGTGGCAACAGTACGGAAGATAGTTTTACTTAAATCAAATAACATCCCGTTCAGATAATAACGTACGTCCTGTTGGGCCATTGCAAACTGGGTTTTATCAATCAGATATTTGAGAGTCTTTTCCTTGACGGTAATACGATCAGCCAATGTACTGGGTTCAACACTTGGGAAATCCTGGGCTGGCAGAGTACCCAGGGTATATCGCCCTCTACCTGATTTTAAAGTGATGTTCTGATCTTCGACCGTTAAGCTAATACCGGCGCCATCAGGTAAAGCTTTACAGATATCATGAAGTTTCCGTGCAGGAATGGTGATATCAATATCTTCTTCTGACTGGACTTCTGTCTGCGTTTTCAACTCAACTTCGAGATCTGTTGCTGTCACAAATAAAATACTGTTGCGAATATTGAATAAGACATTGGCAAGAATTGGCAAAGTCTGTCTTCGTTCAACAACACCTGAGACCTGTTGAAGAGATTTAAGTAGATCATCACGATTGATGTTAATGACCATGTTTTCCACCCTGTATAATAATTAATATATTTATATAAAAAGATTATTGTTATTATTAAGCCATCATTTTTCTGTTAAGAAAATTATTTTCTCTAATATTTTCAATAACTTGTTTCATGTTTTCTCACTGTGCAACTTCTGTATGAATAGGCAAAATCATGTCAGTGAATTGTGGATAACTTTTGATGTCATTCATGTTCACCGGTGATAAACAGTTTATCCACAATAAATTAACTGCTAAGAATTCTTAACAGATTTGCATAATCTTCATCTACACGCTTATCTGAATCCTTGAGTTCAGCAATTTTTCTTGTCGCATACAATACCGTCGTATGGTCACGTCCACCAAATGCATCACCAATTTCCGGCAAACTATGGTTGGTTAATTCCTTTGCCAGTGTCATGGCAATCTGCCGCGGTCTTGCAATAGTACGGCTGCGCTTTGCTGAAACAAGATCAGATGTTCTAATATTAAAGTATTCTGCAGCGACTTTCTGAATATTCTCAATAGTGACCAGTTTATCTTGAGCTGCGATCATATCCTTTAACGCATCTTTGGCAAAATCTATGGTAATTTCATGGCCGGTAAAGTGTGCCATGGCCATCGTCGATCGTAATGCGCCTTCCAACTCGCGTATATTGGACCGGACACGTTTACCGATAAAGAAAGCCACATCATCAGGCAGCTCTTTCTGAAAAAGTTGAAGGGATTTGGATTTCAATATGGCGACCCTGGTTTCAAGATCCGCAGGTTCAATGGCAACCGTCAAGCCCCATCCAAAACGAGATTTTAGACGTTCTTCCAGATTCAGTTCCTTGGGAAAACTGTCACTGGTCATAATGATTTGTTGTTGCGACTCGAACAACGCATTGAAGGTATGGAAAAATTCTTCCTGAGAACGCTCCTTGCCAGCAAAAAACTGGATATCATCTATTAATAATGCATTGAGAGAACGATAACGTCTTTTGAAGTCATCCATTGTGCCGTGCTGTAAGGCTTTGACCATTTCAGCGACGAAGCCTTCTGAATGTATGTATAAGACTCGGGCACCCGGATTGTTTTGAAGAATCATGTTGCCTACGGCATGCATTAAATGCGTTTTTCCTAATCCTACCCCGCCATAGATAAATAACGGGTTATAGACTTTTCCGGGATTTTCACCGATTTGTAAAGATGCCGCACGGGCCAGCTGGTTGGATTTACCCTGAACAAATGTTTCAAAGGTAAACCCCTGATTGATATGGCTCTGAATTGCAGGCAGTGAATTCCGTTGAGCAGAGGAAGGACGACTTGCGGAAGAACTTGAGTTATTCGATGTCACCGATTCAGGATGGGAGTGAGAGTCTCGAGGCAAAGACTCAGTAGGTTTTGAGCCTATTTCCAAAGAAATGATGGGTGACTGATTTCCGGTAAAATCGGCAACAAAGGACTTAATCAGTTCGAGGTAATGGTTACGAACCCAATCAAGTACAAAACGGTTCGGAGCGAACAAACGCAGGCCTGAATTATCCTCAACCTGTTGCAGAGGGCGAATCCAGGTGTTGAACTGTTGAGCAGACAATTCCGTTTCGAGACGTTCAGTACAGCTCTTCCACAATTCCACAGGGAATGACCTCCGGTAATACAAGCGGGAATGAATCAGAAATTAATATTCGAGCAAAAACACAGACGAGTAATTATTGTGAATCCGTGCTTAACAAAGATTGGTAGTATACCTTGTTTCATTCGAAGTTATCCACAGGAAGAGCAAGAAAAAAGTTCAGAGCAATACGCTGAAATGTATTGACTTTTAATAAATAAAGAAGATAATTGCGGGTCTTTTTTCGGGCAGAAAACCCGAACGAAACGAACAGTAAAGTTTACCCGGGGAATTATCGTGAAACGTACATTTCAGCCAAGTCGTCTTAAAAGAGCCAGAACTCATGGTTTTCGTGCTCGTATGTCTACCCGTAATGGCCGTAAAGTCATTAATGCGAGACGTGCAAAAGGTCGTGCCCAGCTGGCTTGAGAATTAATATTATAGTATGACTCGTTGTGCGGGATTCGGATAACGCATTCCCGGAAAAAAACCGGTTACTCGCTGCCAGCGATTATAGAAAGGTTTTTTCCAGACCAGTCAGAAGCACAGATAAATATTTTACAGTTCTCGCCACAGCCGGAAGCAGCAACGAACCTCGTCTGGGACTGGCTATTTCAAAAAAAAATACCCGACTCGCTACAGACCGCAACCGATTAAAGCGCATAGTCCGTGAAAGTTTCAGACATCACAAGGAAATTGTCAGTGGGCTGGATCTGGTAGTTATGGCAAAATTTGGCGCTGCACAAGCTGATAACAGGAAATTGTTTGAATCGTTATCAAGGCACTGGAAAAATCTCAGTAACAAACTCAATGATACCTGAGTAAAATCGCGGATAAATAATGGATAATTACAGGCTCATTCTTATATTTGCAGTGGCATTTCTGTCGATGTTGATCTGGCAACAGTGGCAATTGGATTACGGACCTCAGACCGTTCAGGAAGCTTCACTTGAATATGAGCAGAAATCTACACAGATCAATGGTGCTCCAGCAGTAAGTAATTCAGATTCTGCAGAAATACCCGATGCCCCTGCAGTTGCAAGTATTGATGCTGTCGACCAGGCTGGAAAAGCCGTTCTGGCTTCAATGCAAGAGTCGGCATCCAGTGATCAGAAAAAAATCTCTGTCGAAACTGATATCTTAAATCTATCTATCGATACTAAAGGTGGATCGATAGTTAAGGTCAATCTGAAAAATTATCCACTGTCTCTGGAACGCCCTGATACAGAATTTCCTTTACTCACAGAACTTCCTTCGAATTATTACATTGCCCAGTCTGGTTTGATTGCCACCAACAAGGAACTGGCTCCAACTCATGAAGCCATCTATTTCAGTGCCAGCGACAGTTATGTGATGAAAGAAGGAGACGATACTCTAAACGTGGATTTGAACTGGCAACATGAAAGTGGTTTGACAGTCACAAAGCGTTTCACATTTACACGTAACAGTCACCTGGTAAAGATCTCTCACCATGTTAACAATACATCAGCAGTTAACTGGTCAGGAAGACAATATCAGCAACTACAGCGTGTGCGCCCATCAGAAGATGCTGCGAGCATGTTTATCTATACCTATACTGGTGGTGCGATATACAGCGAAGAAAAGAAATACGAAAAAATAGATTTCGATGATATCGATGATGAAAAACTGAATCGTGATATCAAAGGTGGCTGGTTTGCGATGCTACAGCATTATTTCGTCAGTGCCTGGGTACCACCGGCTGAACAGACACATCATTATTATACAAAAGCGTTAAATAATGGGCGTTACGTGTTGGGTTCTTATAGTCCAAGTGTCAACGTTGCAGCTGGTCAGAATGGACAGTTCGATGCCCAGTTTTTTGCAGGCCCTAAATCCCAGCATGAACTGGAAGTAATTTCTCCCGGACTGGAATTAACCGTTGATTACGGTTACCTGACTATCCTAGCCAAGCCGTTGTTCTGGGTACTGGAAAAAGTACATAACTTTATTGGCAACTGGGGTTGGTCCATTATTATTCTGACTATCCTGATTAAACTGGCTTTTTTCAAACTGTCAGAGGCCAGTTACAAATCCATGGCCAATATGCGTAAAGTTGCGCCACGTCTGCAGACGCTCAAGGAAAGATATGGCGATGATAAACAGCGCCTGAACCAGGCCATGATGGAAATGTACAAAAAGGAAAAGATCAATCCATTAGGTGGTTGTTTACCAATGTTGGTACAGATCCCTGTTTTCATTGCCTTGTACTGGGTATTACTGGAGTCGGTAGAGCTGCGCCAGGCGGACTGGATATTTTGGATCAAGGACCTTTCAATTAAAGATCCCTACTATGTTTTACCCTTGTTAATGGGTATTACCATGTTTATTCAGCAAAAACTGAATCCACCACCACCAGATCCGATGCAGGCAAAAATCATGATGAGTCTGCCAGTGGTCTTTACGGTGTTTTTTGCTTTCTTCCCGTCAGGGCTGGTGCTGTACTGGTTTACCAACAACCTGTTGTCAATATTACAGCAATGGCACATCACCCGAAAAATAGAAGCTGCAACAAATTGATATAGGTGCCTTCTTCTTGTGGAAGAGGGCCAGGATGAGGGTAATTAAAAGCCAATGCCTGAAACCATAGCTGCACAGGCAACCTCCCCGGGCCAGGGTGGTATCGGTATTATAAGAATATCGGGCCCGCTGGCCCTGCTAATCGCAGAGAAAATCACAGCTCACAAAAACCTCTCTCCGCGTAAAGCAATATTCACAAAGTTTTATGATGAATCAGATCAGGTACTTGATGAAGGTCTCCTGCTATATTTTCCGGCTCCAAATTCTTTCACCGGTGATGATGTCATCGAACTGCAATTGCATGGCTCACCGGTAATCATCGACCTGTTATTACAAACCTGTGTTTATCATGGAGCTCGTCTTGCCCGACCCGGTGAATTTTCAGAAAGAGCTTTTCACAATGGCAAGATTGACCTGGCACAGGCAGAGGCGATAGCTGACCTGATTGAATCAGGAACAGAAACCGCTGCTCGTATGGCGACGCGTTCTTTACAGGGTGTCTTTTCAAAATATATACATGAACTCGTCGAACAATTGATACACCTTCGTATGTATGTTGAAGCGGCCATAGATTTTCCGGAAGAAGAGATTGATTTCCTTTCAGATGGCAAAGTACAGAATGATTTACTACGCATTATTAATAAGCTTGGTGAAGTGATTGAAAAAGCCAAACAGGGAAGCCTGATCAAGGAAGGTATGACGTTGGTCATAGCAGGCCAACCCAATGC
>JABDQZ010000166.1 GCA_013041975.1 Gammaproteobacteria bacterium | reverse complement strand
CCGCAAGATATCGTCGAGGCGGTGCAGCGGGGTATCGACATGTTTGACTGTGTGATGCCCACCAGAAATGCCCGAAATGGACATCTGTTTACTCACGAAGGCATTGTGAGAATAAAAAATGCGGTTCATGCTAATGATACCAGCCCGCTAGATCCCCATTGTGATTGCTATACTTGTCAGAATTACAGTCGTTCCTACCTGCGCCATTTGCATCGCTGTAATGAAATTCTGGGGGCGCGGCTCATGACAATACATAATCTCTACTATTATCAGACGCTTATGCGGGGCCTGCGACAGGCTATTGAAAATCACCGGTTGTCAGAATTTGTGACGGAATTTTATCGGATGAAAAGTGTTTGATTTCACAGGATAGGATGGGAGGGTTGCTTTTTCCCGTATCATGAAGCTGCGTTGCTCAATCATAATGAAATGCAATATAGATATTCTGATTTGCGTCCGTCTATGTAATAATCGCGCGCTATTTAATTAAAGTTGTAAAACAAGCAGGAAAACCCAAATGAGTTTCTTTATTTCTGAAGCAATGGCCGAAGCTCCGGCCGCAGCAGCTGGTGCACAGCAGGCAGGCTGGGAAGGCCTGATTTTCCCTATCGGCCTGGTCGTCATTCTTTATTTCTTCATGATCCGTCCACAGGTCAAGCGTCAGAAAGAACACAAGGCGCTGGTCGAATCCCTGAAAAAGGGTGATGAAGTGCAGACCTCAGGTGGCCTGATGGGAAAGGTGACGGATGTAACAGATAATTTCTGCAAGCTGGAAATTGCTGAAGGCCTGGAAGTGAAAATCAGAAGAAGTTCTGTCGAATCAGTCATGCCCAAAGGCAGTCTGGAAGAATTATAAGAATCCACCGAGTCATTCCTGCGCTGGCAGGAATGCGTTAACCAGCAAATTACTCTAAAAGGCATTTCTGCCATGATGAACCAATACCCGCTGTGGAAAAATATCGCCATAGTCGTGATCATACTCATCGGTGCGCTCTATGCGTTGCCCAATATTTACGATCAGGATCCTTCAATAGAAATTTCAGCCGGCCGAGATCGTACGGTTGATCAGGCACTGTTTGACCAGGTAAAGACACATCTGGACAGCAACAAGGTTGAATACAAGAAAATCCAGTTGCTGGAAAAAAAGATCAGGATCCGTTTTGTAACGCCCGACCTGCAACTGAAGGGACAGGAAGCATTACTTAGCGTATTAACAGAAGGTTATACCCAGGCCTTAACACTCTTGCCTGACTTGCCAGGCTGGCTGCTTGATCTGGGTGCGGAACCCATGTATCTCGGTCTTGATCTGCGTGGTGGTATTCATGTGCTGATTGATGTGGACATGGATGCAGCCGTCAAACAGGCAATGGAGCGTTATACCGGTGATGTTCGCTCATTCCTGCGTCGTGAAAAATTACGCTATGTCACGGTCAAACAGACAGCCGGGGGTATTGAGGTCAAGTTCAAGGATGAGGCTTTGCGGGACAAGGCTGAAGATGAACTGGGAAATCAATTTCGTGACCTGACTATCCTGACAACTGACACGGCCGATGCCTTTATGGTCAAACTGTCTTTAAGCGAAGATGAACAACGCGGTGTGAAAAAGTTTGCACTTGATCAAAATATTACGACCTTGCGTAATCGTGTTAATGCGCTGGGTGTGGCCGAACCTATCATTCAACAACAGGGTGATCGCCGTATCGTAGTGCAACTGCCCGGTGCACAGGATCCCGGCCGTATCAAGGATCTGCTGGGAGCGACAGCAACACTGGAATATCGTCTGGCTGATACCGAGCACAGTGTCCAGGATGCGGTCGAAGGCCGTGTGCCCGCCGGCTCCAAACTCTATCGTGAACGTGATGGCACACCTGTGTTACTGAAAAAGCGCGTCATTGTTACCGGCAACCAGATTACCGATGCCTCGTCCGGCCTGGATCAGCGTAGTGGTTCTCCCGCGGTTTTCGTTAATCTTGACGGACAGGGTGCCCGTCGTATGCGTAACATGACTACTGAAAATGTCGGCAAGCCGATGGCGGTGGTTTATATCGAAAACAAGGTGTTGACCAAGATTGTCAATGGTGAGCCGGTTAAAACCAAGGTCAATATTGAAGAAGTTATTAGCATCGCCAATATCCTTGAGCCATTCGGACGTCGTTTCCAGACCACAGGTCTGGATAGTACAGAAGAAGCTCATGACCTGGCACTGCTGCTGCGTTCAGGCGCTCTGGCAGCACCCATTGAGATCATTGAAGAACGTACCATTGGTCCAAGTCTGGGTCAGGACAACATTGACCAGGGTTTCCGTTCCGTGGTTATTGGTCTTGTACTGGTACTGATCTTCATGGCTTTCTACTACCGGGTATTTGGGTTGGTAGCCAATGTTGCCCTGGTCTTGAACCTGGTGTTGATTGTTGCGGTGCTGTCTATCCTGCAAGCGACATTAACCTTGCCGGGTATCGCCGGTATTGTACTGACGGTTGGTATGGCGGTTGATGCCAACGTTCTCATCTTTGAACGCATACGTGAAGAACTGCGGGTTGGCAGCACGCCGCAGGCAAGTATCTTTGCGGGTTATGACAAGGCAATGATGACCATTATCGATGCCAACGTCACCACGCTGATTGCAGCAGTCGTGTTGTATGCTTTTGGAACCGGCCCGATCAAGGGCTTTGCCGTGACACTGGCTATCGGTATTGTGACTTCGATGTTCACAGCCATCATTGGTAGCCGTGCATTGATTAATCTGATTTACGGTGGCAGAAAACGTGTCACCAGTCTGGCGATTTAACAGGAGTATTTCGAGTATGAGGCTCTTTAAAAACGTTACCAGTTTGGACTTTATGGGCAAACGCAAGATCGCCATGATTGCTTCGACGGTGGTGATTTTGCTTTCATTGGGATCCATTTTTACCCAGGGTTTGAAACTGGGTATTGATTTTACCGGAGGAACCCTGATCGAAGTCGGCTACAAAGAGGCAGCTGACCTGGAAACCATCCGCTCTGCAATGGGAGGTGCTGGCTTTGGTGATTCAACCGTACAGCATTTTGGCACCAACAAGGATGTCCTGATTCGCCTTGCTCCGCAGGAAGAAAAAAGCAGTGCTGAGCTCAGCACCCAGGTGATTTCACTGTTAAATGCCGACCAGACAGAACCTGTTGACTTGCGCAGGGTAGAATTTGTTGGGCCGCAGGTGGGTGAAGAGCTCACCAATGATGGTGGCCTGGCGATGCTGTATGCACTGATCTTTATTTTGATCTATGTCGGTTTCCGTTTTGAATACCGTTTTGCACTGGGATCGATTCTGGCTCTGGTGCATGACGTTATTATCACAGTCGGCATGTTCTCGATTTTCCAGATCGAGTTTGACCTGCCAGTGCTGGCTGCTGTTCTGGCAGTAATAGGTTACTCGCTAAACGATACGATTGTTGTCTTTGACCGTATCCGAGAAAACTTTCGTAAAATGCGCAAAGGTTCATCAATAGAAATTATCAATGCCTCGCTAAACCAGACATTGCACAGAACCATCATTACCTCGTTAACGACCACGCTGGTATTGCTGGCGTTGTTCCTGTTTGGTGGAGAAATCATTCATGGTTTCGCTTTGGCACTGTTGATTGGCGTTGTTATCGGTACTTATTCATCCATGTACGTAGCCAGTGCTGCTGTTCTGATGCTGGGTATCAGCAAGTCTGACCTGATGCCGGTCAAGAAGGAAGGCGCAGAAATCGACGATATGCCCTGAAAAAATTGCCTGGAGCAATTTTACACGACCTAAGGGAGCCCCGAAGGGGTGCCCACAGGGATGTGGGTAATAAAAAATTGCCTGGAGCAATTTTACATGACCTAAGGGAGCCCCGAAGGGGTGCCCACAGGGGTGTGGGCAATATCAAACATCCTCTCCCTTTGGGAGGGGCTAGGCAAATCAGTCCAGAAAATCCTTCACCTGTATCCTTTGCCAGGTGGCAGCCCTGATCATCCACTGATCATCTTCATAACCCAGATCAATATCAAACCGGTATACCCTTGCTCTAAGTAATAACAGCTTTTCTGCCGAGTCCACCTGCGTACCTGTCATTGCCACATTGACACTGGCTTTGGCGCTATCCGGGTTCTGTTCGTTTATTTCAATATTTCTGATACGCATAAACAGATGGATATTCTTGTTGCGATGAAAATAACCAAGCAGTGAACGCATCACCCGCTGGCGATTGCCGTGATGTTGGTCTTGGTACTGTTCAGAAATGTGCTCACTGAATAAAGTAACCGAGCTTTTCTCAGCTGCTACTTCAACCAGGTCGATCATGGCTTTGATTTTTGCTTTGGGATCTTCCGGTTCGCCGCCGCATCCGCCAAGGATAATGAAAACCAATGGAGTGACAAAAAGCAATCGGATTTTTTTAATGAGTAATTGCATAACAGCCCATAGTATAGGCTGAGTTGATCAGGCTTTCAGCTTGTCATCCAGGTGAGGCTTGATTAACTGGAGCATTTGCTGATGAAGTTTGATATTGGCCGTGACGACGTTACCGGTTTCGAAATATTTTTCACCACCGTTCAAATCTGTCACGGTACCACCGGCTTCTTTTACCAAAAGTACGCCCGCGGCAAAGTCCCATTGCGACAGCCCCAGTTCCCAGAAACCGTCCATGCGACCTGCTGCCACCCAGGCAAAATCCAGTGCCGCTGAGCCAGGTCGACGAATACCGGCGGTATCTTTGACCATATCCTTGAGCATGCCAAGGTAGTGCTCGATAAAGCGTTGATCACGGAAGGGGATGCCGGTGCCGATCAGGGCGCCTTCCAGTGATTTGTGGTTTTTGATTCTGATACGGCGATCGTTAAGATAAGCACCGTTACCTTTATCTGCGGTAAATAGTTCATTTTTCAGGGGATCATAAACCACGGCACTTTCCAGAATGCCGCGGTGTTTTAAAGCTATAGAAATCGAAAACTGGGGTAAGCCGTGGAGATAGTTGGTGGTGCCATCCAGTGGATCAATGACCCACTGGAAATCGTTGCCATCATGACTGCCGGTTTCTTCGGCAAGGATAGAGTGATCAGGGTAGAATTGGCGAATGGTGCTGATGATAGCTTCTTCGGCAGCTTTATCGACTTCACTGACAAAATCATTGCGGCTTTTTTGCGCGACTTTCAGTGAGTCAACCTGGTCGAAATAGCGCATGAGGACGCTGCCAGCCTGGCGGGCGGCGCGAACAGCAATGTTTGTCGTGGGTTTCATGGCGGGCAACGATACAGGAAAATTCTGCGCAGTCAAAATGATAATTTCTCTGTGAACTTTGGGTTCTCTGTGGTAAAAAAAATCCATGTGTGAAACGAATAAAAATATCCGTATCGTAATGGTACATACTACTCATCCCGGCAATATCGGTGCGGTGGCGCGTGTAATGAAAAATATGTGCCTGTCCGAGCTATATCTGGTCAAACCAAGGGTGTTTCCCAGCGAAGAAGCTATTGCCCGGTCTTCTGGGGCAGTAGAGATTCTGGAAAATGCCGTGGTTTGTGAGACCCTGCAGCAGGCGATTGGCGATTGCTCTTTAGTGGTAGGTAGCAGTGCGCGAGAAAGGGAGGTCAACTGGCCGGTTTTTGATCCACGTGAATGTGCTGGCTTGATGGTTGAGGCCTCAGCCAAGCATTCTGTTGCCCTGTTGCTGGGGCGTGAGAGTTCTGGCCTGACCAATGAGGAACTCGATTTGTGCCAGTACCTGGTACATATTCCTTCCAATCCTGAATACAGTTCGCTGAATGTTGCCATGGCGGCTCAGGTACTGGCTTATGAGATATTGATGGCCCCCCAATCCGGTGATGAAAAGCTGCCAGTGGCTGAATTGCCGCATCTCTCTTCGCAACAAATGAGTCATTTCCATGAGCATTTGCAGCAAACGCTGCTTGAGATCGGTTTTAGTGATGAGCGTCGCTCCGAAAAGCTGATGTTACGTCTCAAACGGTTTTTCTTCCGGGCCAATCCTGATGAGGATGAAATGAACATTCTCAGAGGGATACTGAGTGCAGCGCAGGGGCGTAAATCCATGCGCGGTGAAAATTAATATTCAACATTGTAAAAAAGACCTAGTAAACCCTGTGGGAATTGGTAAAATACGCGACCTTTTCAATTTCTGGATGACATTAGGTCAGGTATTTCATTGTGTTTGCACGCATAAAAGAAGATGTTCAGAGTGTCTTTGATCGCGATCCTGCTGCGCGTAATTCTTTTGAAGTTCTGACAGCTTATCCCGGTATCCAGGCAGTATTGGTCCACCGATTGTCGCACTGGTTGTGGAACCAGGGTCTGAAGTGGCTGGCAAGAATGCTTTCCAATCTGGCACGCTGGGTGACTGGTATCGAAATCCATCCAGGGGCACAGATCGGACGTCGCTTTTTTATCGATCACGGTATGGGTGTGGTGATTGGAGAAACGGCGATTATCAATGACGACTGCACTCTTTATCATGGTGTCACGCTGGGAGGTACCAGCTGGAACAAGGGCAAACGCCATCCAACGCTTGGAAACAACGTGGTAGTCGGGGCGGGCGCGAAGGTGCTGGGTCCCATTGAAATTGGTGATGGTGCAAGAATTGGTTCAAATGCGGTAGTTCTCAAGCCTGTGCCGGAAAATTCAACAGTGGTAGGTGTACCTGGCAGACTGGTTGAACAGACTAAACAGCAAACTGAAGCAGCTCATCGTGAAAAAATGGCAAAAAAGATGGGGTTTGATGCTTACGGTGCCACAACTGATGCGCCTGACCCGGTCGCACATGCCATAAATTGCATGCTTGATCATATGCACGTGGTTGACAAAAAAATGATGTTGATGTGCGAAAAAATGAAGGAATTGGGTGTCGAAGATGACATGGAAATTCCGGAAATGGATTCCTGCGAAATCATGTCAACTGCAGAGGAAATGCTCAAGCTCAACGACAAGCAATAAAAATTGCCTGGAGCAATTTTTCACGACTGGATAGGAGCCCGCAGGGGTGTCTGCAGGGATGCAGGCAATAAATACCCTGAAATTATAAGGATTGCCCTAATCGTATAATGCACTAATATTCTGATATAAATACTTGACTAAATTAGTCGGGATTGTGTATTCTGCGCCGCACTTCGTTAGGACAGGCCTGAACAGGAGCTTAAAGTGAAACTTACAACAAAAGGACGCTATGCCGTAACAGCTATGCTGGATCTGGCATTAAACAACGACAAGGGCCCGGTTACCCTTGCGGATATCGCCGACAGACAAGGTATTTCATTATCCTACCTCGAGCAATTATTTTCGCGCCTGAGAAAGAAACAGCTTGTCACCAGTGTACGAGGCCCTGGTGGTGGTTACAGTCTCGCTGGTGAGCCCTCAGAAGTTCACATCGCCGAGGTGATTACGGCTGTGGATGAAAAAGTGGATGCCATGCGCTGTGGCGGCAAGAGTAACTGTCATAACAATGAACGTTGCCTGACTCATGATTTATGGCGTGACCTGAGTAATCGTATCTACGATTATCTTAGTGATGTCACCTTGCAGGATCTTGTTGAGCGTAAAGGTGTTCCTGAAATGGCGGCCAATTCCGACGATCCCAAGGTGAAACTTGGTAATGTCCGCTCAACAGCTAGTGATCCACTAGCGGTTCTTAATCAATAATTGTAACTGTTTTCGGAATCGATAAATCATGAAGTTACCTATTTATCTGGATTACTCTGCAACCACGCCTGTAGATCCTCGAGTTGCAGAAAAAATGTGTGATTGCCTGACACTGGACGGTACTTTCGGCAACCCTGCTTCGCGTTCACATTACTTTGGATGGAATGCCGAGAAACTGGTTGACCAGGCCAGAGCCGATGTTGCGGCATTGATCAATGCTAATCCCAAGGAAATTGTATTTACCTCTGGTGCTACCGAGTCAAATAATCTGGCGCTCAAGGGAGTGGCTCACTTCTATCACAAGAAGGGCAAGCATATCATCACGGTCAAAACCGAGCACAAGGCGGTGCTCGATACCTGCCGTCAGCTTGAGCGTGAAGGTTACGAAGTCACTTATATGGATCCTGAGCCTAATGGCCTGCTGGATATTGAAAAGTTCAAGGCGGCCATTCGTGAAGACACCATTCTTGCTTCGGTAATGCACGTAAACAACGAAATTGGTGTGATTCAGGACATTGCAGCTATTGGCGAAATATGTCGTGACAACAAGGTGGTTTTTCATGTCGATGCAGCGCAGAGCCCCGGCAAGGTTCCTATTGACCTGGAAACGATGAAAGTGGATTTGATGAGTTTTTCTGCGCACAAGATCTATGGTCCAAAAGGTATTGGTGCTTTATTTGTACGCCGCAAGCCGCGTATCCGCCTGGAAGCCCAGATGCATGGTGGCGGTCATGAACGTGGTATGCGTTCAGGCACTTTGCCCACACACCAGATCGTTGGCATGGGTGAAGCATTCCGTATTGCCAGGGAAGAAATGCAGGCTGACAATGACAAGCTGCTACGTCTGCGCAACAAGTTGTGGGATGGTTTGAAAGACATGGAAGAGGTATACCTCAATGGCGACCTCGAACAGCGTATTGCTGGTAACCTGAACATCAGTTTCAACTTTGTTGAAGGGGAAAGCCTTATCATGGCATTGTCTGATATGGCAGTTTCATCTGGCAGCGCTTGCACTTCCGCAAGTCTCGAACCGAGTTATGTTTTACGTGCTTTAGGTCGTGAAGACGAACTGGCGCACAGTTCAATCCGTTTCACTTTCGGACGCTTTTCAACCGAAGAAGAAGTGGACTACGTATTATCGAAGGTAAAAGAACAGGTCGAAAGATTACGTGATCTTTCACCTTTATGGGACATGTATAAAGATGGCATAGATCTGAAATCGATCGAATGGGCCGCTCATTAACTGTAACGAGGAAATCATCATGGCATATAGCGAAAAAGTTATCGATCATTACGAACACCCACGCAATGTTGGCAAGCTTGATGAAAGCAGCGACAATGTTGGCACTGGCATGGTTGGCGCCCCCGCATGTGGTGACGTAATGCGTTTACAGATCGAGGTCGGTGATAATGGCGTGATCAGTCAGGCCAAATTCAAAACCTATGGTTGTGGTTCTGCTATTGCGTCCAGTTCCCTATTGACTGAATGGGTCAAAGGCAAGACGCTGGATGAAGCACTGGAAATCAAAAATTCCGAAATAGCCGAAGAGCTGGCTTTGCCGCCAGTCAAGGTCCATTGTTCTGTGCTGGCAGAAGATGCAATCAAGGCGGCCGTTCAAGATTACCAGAGCAAAAACGAAGATTAATCAGGAATTGCCATGGCAATTACATTAAGTGAATCAGCTGCCAGCCGTGTTTCGTCCTTTCTTGAAAGTCGTGGCAAGGGTGCAGGCGTACGTCTGGGGGTGAAGACTTCCGGATGCTCCGGTCTTGCCTACGTGCTCGAATTTGTGGATGAGATCGAAGAAGACGATGTGGTTTTCGAGGATCGTGGTGTTAAGGTCATCATTGACCAGAAGAGCCTGGTGTATCTTGATGGCACTGAACTGGATTATGGCAAGGAAGGCCTGAACGAAGGCTTTATCTTCAACAACCCGAATGTACAGAATGAATGCGGTTGTGGAGAGAGCTTCACCGTTTAAATCTAACATACATTATTTTTAAGCAGCTTCTGGGCCTGCTTTTCAAAAGTTTCTGCAGCAGGATTGTTGCAGCCAAGCCGACATGGATGCCATGTTTAAAATTGGCACGGCCTCTTTTGAAAAGCTGACCTGCAACCTGCATACACTCAATTCGCATTAGATGCTCGATTTTTCCCAAAACTATTTTGAACTTTTTGGCTTACCCGCTGATTTTCGTGTAGACCTGGAAGAAGTATCGCTGCGTTACCGTGATCTTCAGAAAGTTGTACATCCTGACAAGTTTGCCAGTGCCAGCGAGCAGCAACAACGTGTTGCCATGCAGAGTGCGACCCTGGTCAATGAAGCCTATGAAGTACTTAAAGATTCGTTAAAGCGAGCTCAGTATCTACTATCGTTGAAAGGGCGCGATGCAGGTGGTGAAAACCTGACTACGACTGATGGTGCATTTCTGATGCAGCAGATGGAATTGAGAGAAGCGCTGGATGAAACCCGTAATGCAGCTGATCCGCTTGAGGCGCTCGATAATCTGCTGGATAACATTAAGACAGCAATAAATGAACAGATAGCAAAGTTGACTATTCTGCTGGAAACTTCTACAGAAGAAGATCTGGATGCAGCGATGGAATCCGTATACAAGATGCAGTTTCTGAAAAAACTCTACAGTGAAGCTGAATCTTTGGAAGCTGAACTGGAAGACATGATTTAGCAGGGAACTGATCAGGAATTACTCATGGCATTGCTTCAAATTGCAGAACCCGGACAGTCGGCAGCTCCTCATGAGCATAAGCTGGCAGCAGGTATTGACCTTGGAACCACAAATTCACTGATTGCCAGTGTCAGAAGTGGTGAGCCGGGTACACTGCCTGATGAAAATAATCATCATATATTGCCTTCTGTTGTTCGTTATCTTGATGATGCCGTAGACGTTGGGGCATCTGCCCGTGATGCGGCGCAGTACGATCCATTGAATACCATTGTTTCAGTTAAACGTCTGATTGGCCGTGATGTTTCCGAGCTGAAAACCTTGGGTTCACAACTACCGTATGATTTTGTCGACCTCGAAAAACCGGTTCCGCGTATCAGAACTGTAGCTGGTGATGTCACTGCCATTGAAGTTTCCTCGGAAATTCTCAAGGTTCTGGGTAAAAGGGCAGAAGATACACTGGGTGGAGAACTGGACGGTGTGGTTATTACCGTGCCTGCCTATTTTGATGATGCCCAGCGACAGGCTACCAAGGATGCGGCAAAACTGGCCGGTCTGAATGTTTTTCGTTTATTAAACGAACCTACAGCCGCGGCCGTTTCCTACGGTCTGGATCAGGGAGCTGATGGTATTCATGCCGTCTATGATCTTGGTGGCGGCACTTTTGATATTTCCATTCTTAAACTCAACAAGGGTGTTTTTGAAGTGCTGTCCACCGGCGGTGATTCGGCACTCGGAGGCGATGATTTCGACCGTGTTGTAGCGGAATGGATAATGTCTCAGGCGGGCATCCGTGATGATGCCGATCATGGCACTTTGCGACACTTAATGGATCTCGGGCGTTCGCTCAAGGAACAACTGACTGAATCTGATTCAGCCAAGGTGTCCATCACACATGAAGGCAGCGAATGGTCTGGCGCAATTACGCGTGAGCAGTTTAATGAACTGGTTGATCCTTTTATTAAAAAGACGTTGCAGGCCTGTCGTCGTGCTGTGCGTGATGCCGGTATTAGCAAGGAAGAGATCAAGGATGTTGTCATGGTCGGTGGATCTACCCGTGTGCCACGGGTCAGAGAACGGGTTGGTGACCTGTTCAATACCGAGCCATTGATTAACATCGACCCTGATAAAGTGGTTGCTATGGGAGCCGCTATTCAGGCCAATGTGCTGGCAGGTAACGATACTGACGGCGACATGCTGTTGCTTGACGTCAACCCGTTATCACTGGGCATTGAAACCATGGGTGGTTTGGTAGAAAAAATCATTCCGCGTAACACCACGATACCGGTCGCCCGTGCCCAGGAATTTACCACTTTTAAAGATGGTCAATCAGCGATGGCAGTGCATGTGCTTCAGGGTGAACGTGAACTGGTCGATGATTGCCGTTCACTGGCGCGTTTTGAGCTGCATGGCATTCCGCCAATGGTAGCCGGTGCCGCACGTATCCGTGTGACATTTTCGATAGATGCCGATGGCTTGCTGAATGTATCTGCCGAAGAAACGACTTCTGGTGTCAAGGCACAGGTCAATGTGCGGCCTTCTCATGGTCTGGCCGATGACGAAGTGACTGAAATGCTCAGGGCTTCCATCGACCATGCCGAGCAGGACGTAAAAATGCGTCAGCTGCGCGAAGAGCAGGTTGAGGCTCAACGTGTCATTGAAGCCTTAAAGGCGGCCATGTCTGACGACGCCGACAAGCTGTTAAACGAAACAGAACAACAGTTGTTGCTTGATGAATTGCAGAAGCTGATTGATATCTCGGGAAGTGCTGATATCAAAAAAATTAAAGATGGCATCAAAGCACTGGAAAAAGCCAGTGAGTTTTATGTCGAACGCCGTATGAACAACAGTATCCAGCAGGCCATGGCTGGCCATAATGTCGATGAATTTAAATAGCAGGTAGTATCATGCCCAAAATCATCTTTTTACCCCATGAAGAAATATGTCCTGACGGGGCTGTTATCGAAGCAGAAAAGGGAACAACCATCTGTGATGCAGCACTTGAACATGATATTGATATCGAACATGCCTGCGAAAAATCCTGTGCCTGTACGACCTGTCATGTCGTTATTCGTGAAGGTTTCGATTCACTGGATGAATCAACTGAAGAAGAGGATGATATGCTGGACAAGGCCTGGGGGCTTGAACCGGAATCACGTCTGAGTTGTCAGGCGGAAGTAGGAGACGAAGACCTGGTTGTGGAAATACCCAAATACAACATCAACATGGTCTCTGAGCATCATTAACCAAGAGGTATCATCATGTCACTAAAATGGATAGACGTACTCGATATCGCCATCGAACTGGATGAAACTCATCCCGATGTTGATCCCTTAACCATTAACTTCGTTGATCTGCGTAACTGGGTCATAGCATTGCCGGATTTCGATGATGATCCGGAACATTCCGGGGAGAAAGTGCTCGAAGCTATCCAGCAGGCGTGGATAGAAGAGAAAGACTGAATCATAACCTTTAGCAATTGATGATAACTTTCTGGTAGAGGCCTCCAAAATAGACCTGTTTTTTTATTCTGGTTATTTTGTCAATGGGTAAAGTATCGCTGACTTCAGAGGATATAAAATCTTCTGCAAAAGGTTCCAGCCAGCGGAATACACCCTTCATGACATAGCGAAGCGGGTTCCAGCCTGCAGCTCGATGATAATCAACGATAATAATTTTTCCACCCTTTCGCGTCACTCTGATCGCTTCTGCAAGGGTAGAGAGTCGCACGTTCTCTGGTTGTTCATGCATTAAAAAAAACAGCATTGTCGCATCGTATGCGTTGTCAGGCAGATTCAGAGATGACGTATCCTGCTGGATAAGGTTGATATTTTGTCGTTGCCCCAGTTTTGATTGGGCATTCTCAAGTTGTGCCTGGGAAATATCAACCAGATCAAGCTGACCTTTTATGGATAACTTTGACGCAAGCTTTTCAGTCAAATCACCGTACACGCAGGCAAGCTGCAGCATGTTTCCCTGGAAGTGGCTATCGATTTCAGACAGGGCTGCTTCGCGTAAACGCCGATAGTTCCCCCAGAGAATGAAATTAACCAGCCACTGACGCTCGAAAATCCGGATCCCCCTGGGATGCAAATAGGCCCACCAGTAGGTCTCTTCCAGGTATGGAGGGATGGTGTTTTTTGCATTTGATTGATCGTCGTCAATAAGTTTTTTTAAAGATGTCTTGTCCATTACCGGTTCATGTATGAGGATAGTGTTGAAGGCTAGAATACTTGAAATAACATAATTCCAAAAATAAATAATTTACGCTTGTCTCAATACTTTTCACAAGATAGGATAGTGAAAACCATAATAAAATCAGTGTAAAAGATCATAATATTCTTATTTGCTTTTCTTAAGTTCTGATCCTTGCAGCTGGAAAATAACGAAGACATTTATATAAAAGGAGGATGTCTCAATGTTTAAACAAGTTCGGCAAATGAATTTTCGAATGGTTTCGAAAATTGTATTAACGGGCATTGCTGCCAGCATGCTGCTGGTGGGTGGTCAGGCTTTCGCAGCTGACAAGCCGCTCCATCATGAATCTTCAGAAACATGCAAGCTTTGTCACAAGGAAATCTTCAAGCAGTGGAAAGG
>JABDQZ010000356.1 GCA_013041975.1 Gammaproteobacteria bacterium | reverse complement strand
CCATTTCCATGCAAGACAACTTTAATATCCATATTTTCGGCACCCACCGCATTGATGTGGTTTTGTATGTTTCTTAAGGCACCGGCCTGTTTTTTAGGCGTGTCGTAATTTATGTGGTAAACCACTTTCTGTTTGCTATATCTATCAGCTAAAGCTGAAGTGCTGGCAAAAATAAAAATAGTGGCTAAAGCCAATAGAAAAAAGCCTGGTTTTAAATTTTTCATTCTTTAATCATCCTCTGTGGTCATATTGGGAAAAATTGAGCTTTAAATTTTTTGGTTGCTCAGGATGAATGATGCGAACGAGAACTCATTTATTCCTTTTTTATATATTAAAATATTTAATCTACCAGGGAATAACGATTAATTTACGTCCGCCTTAAGAAAGATAAATAACAAACAACTGGCTTTTCTCAAGGTTTACCTTAATAGGTATCCATCATGATTTTCTCTTGTCTTGCCAACTAAACTTTTTCAAAGAGAAAAATACAGTGGCGGCGTTGCGGGTAATTCAGTTTTGTTAACCGCTCTTGCCGGTAGCCTTGATGGATTCGTTATGATTTTCGGGCAGCTATAGCAATCGAGGGGCTACCTCAAAAGGCTGGCCCTTTAAAGTGCGACCAGACTATTTCCTGGCACGAAAATCCTTGTGACAACCCTTACAGGCCTTATTGACGGCCGTAATGCTATCTTCCAGATTGCGAAGACTCCAGCCAGCATCTCTCGACAGTATCTCCAGGGCGGCGACCAGGTCTTTTTGTTTTTGGGCAACGTTTTCCTTTTGAATCCAGATTTCAGGTTTAGCTGATGTCTTAGTCCCGAGACTTTTGCTCGCTAACCCGGTTCCAGTAGGCCACAAAGCACCTTGCTTTAGCCTGGATAACGCCAGTAGATTATCGGCCGCATCCTTGGCTTTTTTCTTATCATAAGGCTGTATGCGACGTATCATTTCGCCCAGCATATCCATGTTGACACTATAAAGCTTCATCAACCCCTGACGCGCTTCGATCAATTCCGAGCTATCGACAGCGAAAGCGGCAGGACTGAAAAGCATAAAAGCCGCCATTATTAATGACATGAGCGTATTCTTATTCAACATACTATTCTTTCTCCCATGGATATCATCTTATTATTAAACAAAACTAGCATGTAATTCTCATTTTTGCCTATCTGTTGGAAAATTAATTTTCCTGAACCAGGGCTGACAACATTACTTGATCTCAACAGTTACTGTATTGCCACCGTATTCATGCACCGAATCATGCGCCCGGATAGATACAGTCTTTACACCTTCAGGTATTTCTACCCCTGACAGGCTGCGTGTGAATGGCTGTTCATTGACGTGGGGATGATAGAGCACGCGAGTAGCCAGGACCGTGCCATTTTCACTGACTACATCCCACTTATCTGCATAATGCTTCCAGCCTGCATCCTGGTGCAATACAGTGACGTCAAATCGATAGGAATCACCACTGCGTTGAACAGCGACATTCAATACATCTGCTTCACCAGCAATTATTATCGAAGTATGCATACAGAATAACGCCAGCAAAAGAATGAATATTTTTTTCATAAAACCGTCCTCATCAGAATGTTCTTGTTCTACTAGAGTCATTTTCTTGTTTTATAATAAGATAGATAATCACAATATTGGCTGTCAAAAAGAAAAACTTTAAGCATCGCTGACCAAATGAATACAGATCAACCCAATCCCCAAGGAAAAGGACTTTCACCAATTTCTGGTTTTCTAACAACAGTTAATCAGCAAACTCTTGCACCTGCCAAACCTATTCATCAAATTACTGACGAACTGTTTACATCGATGTTCATTTTGCATAGCACGTTCAAATTCAAACCCGTCATCGGAAAAAGCTACTGGTTATATCAAAGCCAGAACAGCTTCAAGCTATCCCTGATCAGACCGGATGAATGGAAAGGTAATTCATTCGGTAATTTTATAGGTCGCTGTGAATTACACCAGGATATTACCTGGTCTCTGGAACTTTCAGAACAGGCATCCAGTAACCAGGATTTCCTTCAATTTATCGGAAATAAGAAATCTGAACTGGAGCATCGTATTCAGCAAACTGACCGGCTGATCGACATCCTTCCGGGATACCAGCAACAGCTACCCTTCTATCAACGAGCATTTACATCAGCACTGACTCATTCTCTCAGTGTATCCATGTATAAATCCGGAATTGCTCTTGTCAATCAGGAAACAGCCCAATTAGCAAATATTAAGGTTACTTAATGCTGACCCATTGCATTGCCACATCAAATGACGAGAAGATTTCAACACTCCAGGTATTTCCTGCTTCTAAAGTTACATTTTTATAAACGCCGAAGACTTCCCGCATCTTTTCATTATTCGTCACAATCGCGAATGGCATATCCTTTTTTGACAGTTACTTTTAAGCAGCGGCATCAAATGCACCATAGAACACCAAGTCGTTCTGATCAGCATTTACTTCATCAACATTCAGTGCGTTGAGGATTACAAAGTCTTTGTATATAAACTCATCACTTCCAAGAACAGCTTCATTCACTTTCATTCAGCATTATGCGCTTACCCTTTACCACAGCTGACAACCTGAGTCCTACATGGCCGCATTCCTTACAGATCATCTCGTCCGCCACTTCTCGTTCCCAATTGTAATCTATGGCATGAATATCAAGGTCTTCTTCCCAACCGCAAGCATCACAATGGCAGCGCAGGTCATAATGATCAGCAAATTTCTCATTCACTCGAGACATAATTTCATTCCTTCCAGGCAAACCCGGGAAGAGTAGCATGGCGTATGCAATCAACTTATATAAAACCTTAGCATGAAATATCTTGTATGACCGCTGTTCATCGCTCCCCTTTTAAAATCATCAGGCAAGATTTACTGAAGAGCCGATAAAAAAAAGCCCCACCGAAGCGAGGCTTTTAAGATAAGTTAATAATTACCATCATTTACCAGAACCACCACCTTTTGCACCGCCACGTTGGCCTCCCATAGCACCTTTACTGCCCATAGGCCCTGCTGCTTCACTGCCTTGCACAGTCTTTTTTTTCTGGTGCTGATATTGGTGTTTCTCCTGCTTCATTCCATCTTGCTGTTGTTGCATATCCTGCATCAGACGCTGTTCCATTTGCTCTTCAGTGCGAGCCTGGTCTGCGGCTAATGCTGATGATGAGATTACAAGGGCTGCAACCATACTACCGGTCAAAGTTATCAAGTTTTTCATTTCAATCTCCTCAATTCACAGGAAACCCGTTTATTCTCTAGCATTATGGATCAAAACAAGGGATTCAATGGTTACAACATATTTCAGATGTTTCGATGCATTTCCTCCCAGTAGCAGATTGTCTGGCAAGGTCTACTCAGGTCAACCACAGACCCCTGTTTAGTGCAGGTGCCTGTCATCGTTTCTGATAAAAATATTATGATCTCTAATGACAGAGCCATCTTTATCGATTACCGCTGTATAGCATTCCGAAGATAACGGACACTTCATCAGGGGTAAAATTGTACTGGGGTTAGGTCTTCGTATAAAAAACAGTTGCCAGCCAAATGTTTCTAATCTGGTAATTGTAGCAAGCTGCTCGACAGATATAATCTCATCTAAATTATCAGGAATCGGCTTTTGCTGGTTTCGTTTCTCATGGATCATTGGAAGCTGCGATATAATTAGGAATACCTATCAACTAAGAATATAAGAAAAAATGGAAATAACAATAAATCCTGTAAATATAGAGTACAGCCTGGTCAAGACAGTAACCCAAGCACCTCATTTCGCCGAAAAAGCGGGTCACGCATGCAACTATGTTGACTGCCCGGGGGATCCCCATGCTTAAAGAGTTTCTCAGTTTCTTTATCACAGGTTTTTTACTAGCGATTGAGTTTTCGCTTGTATATGGAATGTTATTTGCAGCTTTAGCCTTACCCTATGCTATCGCCATCTATCAGCTAGGCGCCATGCCTGACAGCACAGAGATCGATTGGGCATTGTTCCTCGGCGTCTTACTAATGGCTGGATGGATGTTTTTTCTCATTAAGGGCGGGCGCAAAAAAATCAGGCGTTTCTTTTCCGGGCTTATCGATTCAACTAACGCAAAGTAAATGCTCAAATAACCTCAAATGTAAGCACTATTGTCAATTATGGCCCAAATTATGCGTGCAGTATTAAGACAACAATTATTTGACAGGTGTCACCATGAAAAAGAAATATGTGCCTTACAATAGTGCTGCAATGAGATATTACATCAATGAAGGATGGATAACGCTATGGGTTGAAGGACATCATGCAATACTGGGGCTTCGAGTCCACTAATTCAGGACTATAATACACAGACAAACCCTTACAAACGATAACCATCGAGCTGGTTGGGATAAAACAGGCTATTTAGCCATGAGTCAGCCCTTGCCCAACAACCCTCGGCCATCGGTCATGGATAGTTTTATCCATTGGCTCAACCGTCACAACGTAAACCCGGCTCTCCATTCCAGCGTGCGCCACCAAGCCCTGGATAAATTGACCTGATTGCAGATCAAACCAATGGGAAACCCCATGGTTATCTTTTTCCATGAAGGCATCAACGGCGATCTTAACGGGTGTTGGCTGATACTTATCCCAAAGAATAAGGGGATCTCATTAAGAGAATCAGGATTTATCCTTATACAATAACTTTTATATCAATGTTCGATATTTCTTGTTGTGCAATCCTTTTCTTCCCAGTAATTTAATTCCTAACTATCCACTTTCACTGTTCAGGCTTTATGGAAGCAGCAACATCAGCAGCATCGGTATTTGAACTCAAGTCTGGCCGGTTTACCCTGCCAAATTTGCGCCTGTTTCATACGGATATGAATCAGTTTGCCGACCAACTGGAAAAGCAGGTCAACATGGCCCCGGCATTTTTTCAGAACACCCCGGTTGTCATTGATCTTGGCCAGTTATCCGGACAGAGTACCGATGTTGACTTTGCCTTGCTGGTTGGTCTCATGCGTGGGCAGGGTATGGTTCCAATCGGTATTCGCGGAGGGACACCGCGCCAACAGGAACTGGCTGAACTGATGGAACTGGCCATTCTCTCTGAGCAGCATAATAATGAGCGATCGAAGCCGACCGCGACAAAAGCCACGGCGGATAAAAAGACTGCCGGTCATGCAGCGGTTGCTCAGAAACCGCAGGGCAGCAAGCTTGTGACCCGGCCAGTCCGCTCTGGCCAGAGGATTTACGCCGCCGGCGGAGACCTGGTAATCACAGCCCAGGTCAGCAGCGGCGCTGAAGTCATCGCTGATGGCAATATCCATGTTTACGGAACCTTGCGAGGCCGGGCACTGGCTGGTGTCAAGGGCAATCGGCATGCGCGAGTTTTTTGTCACAATCTGCAGGCAGAACTGATCTCCATTGCGGGTCATTACCGAGTCAATGAAGCATTGAAAGAAGAACAGATGAACCGGCCAGTACAGATCAGCCTGTCTGGTAAAAAACTCGAAATCCAACCTCTTTAGCATCCACTTATCATTAACAAGGAGTTTCTTGTGGCAAGAATAATCGTAGTGACATCAGGCAAGGGCGGTGTCGGCAAAACCACCACCAGTGCGGCGCTGGCAATGGGACTGGCACAAAAAGGCAACCGTGTTGCAGTGATTGATTTTGATGTTGGCCTGCGTAACCTTGACCTGATCATGGGCTGTGAGCGCCGCGTGGTATATGACTTTGTCAACGTCATCAATGGAGAAGCCAATCTCAACCAGGCGCTGATAAAGGACAAGCGCGAGCAAAACCTGTATATCCTGCCGGCGTCCCAAACCCGGGACAAGGATGCATTAACGGTTGAAGGTGTCGATAAAGTCCTCAAGGAACTTTCAGAATCGTTTGATTATATCGTCTGTGATTCCCCGGCGGGTATCGAGCGTGGTGCAACAATGGCCATGTACTTTGCAGATGATGCGATTGTAGTCACTAACCCGGAAGTTTCCTCGGTACGCGATTCAGACCGCATGCTGGGTATTCTGGCCAGTAAGTCACGCCGTGCTGAACAGGGACTCGAGCCTATCCGTGAGTACCTGCTACTGTCACGCTATGCAGCTGAGCGC
>JABDQZ010000352.1 GCA_013041975.1 Gammaproteobacteria bacterium | reverse complement strand
GCATCACACTCTGTTATCAGCAAAACCGGGCCTCAATTTTGGAATAATGTGCGTCAAATTGTCGCACCAATTTTACCGGACTATTGATATATGTCAAAGACAGATCGAATCAATGCCGACCTAAAAGCCTGGTTTCAGTGTGGTAATAGGCAATCAGAGCCAACAGGAGCAGTGCAGCCACTCCATTATGGGCAACTGCGTTGGCAAGTGGCAGGGAAAGAATGACATTCAGAACCCCCAATGTCAGTTGCAGGCCGAGAAGAATCAAAAGAATAATGGCAATATTTCTCTGGGCGGCCTGGGCCTTTTTCAGCGCCTGAAGTCCAAGCACTCCCACAACGATCAACACTAACAGTGCTCCCAGACGATGTATCATGTGAATAGCTGCCCTGGCATCCGGCTCCAGCACACCAAATTCGTAATTAATTCCGAGGCCCCGCCACAATACGAAGGCCTCTGAAAAATCCATATCAGGCCAGGCATCACCCGCATAGCAGCCGGGAAATGCCGTACAGGCCAAAGCAGCATAGTTGGTACTGGTCCAACCGCCCAGGGCGATTTGTCCAATGACAACCCAAAGCGCCAGCTTGGTGAGACCTTTAAGTCCACTTGGATTTCCAGCATTTGAAAATCCGCCGGAACTGTTTAAAAAGGTGAGCCACAATAACGATACTGTCGCCATGCCAAACAACAAATGCAGCGTCACAATTGCCGGCTTGACCTGAAGCGTCACCGTCCACATGCCCAGCAAGGCCTGAAATATGACCAGACCAACCAGCGAGACTGAAAGCAGCTGAACACTTTTACTCTCAAAGCGGGTGCGGAATGACAAAACAGCAAGAACAGCAATCAAAATTCCGAGCGTACCGGCAAAATAGCGATGAAACATTTCTTTCCATGCTTTTGATTCCTCGACTGGGCGCTGGGGAAACGCCTGTTCGGCCACTTCGATTTCCTGGTCAGTCTGCGGTACGTCGATTAAACCGTAGCATCCCGGCCAATCCGGACACCCCAGGCCGGCATCTGAAAGACGCACAAACGCACCCAGCACAATAACGATCAGCGCGAAAACAGTAACCAGCAGACTGTAGCGGGAAAAAAATTTAATACTCATAGCCACTCCGTATCAGGGATTCGCATTATGACACGAAAGCGATTTGCTGCCGCATCCTTTATAATGTCGAACTAATTATATGTCTGGACAGTCACGAACCGGAATCAACACCATGTCTACACAGTATTCACTGGCCCTGCCTGAACCCTCGAAACAGAAACTCACCATCGGCTGGCTTTGGCTGGGACTGGGCTCACTGATTATTGCCGGTATCTTTTCCATCCTGCTGGTGCTTTCACGTGTCCCCCAGGCACAGCACTTCATTCCCTGGCTGGACTTTTTCCATACCTCTATCGTCATTCATGTCGATATGTCTGTGCTGATCTGGTTTCTGTCTTATGGCTGCCTGGTTTGGACTGTCATCACAAAACGTCTAAACGGAACTATCGGCTGGGTTGCGCTGGGGCTGGCAGCCGTCGGCACTATTATTATTGGTGTCTCTCCGTTTCTAGGTGCTGGTGACCCGTTGATGAATAACTATGTGCCGGTATTACGCCATCCGTTGTTCTTTACTGGACTGATCCTTTTCGGCGTAGGCATTACCTTACTTGTGATCACCGGTTTGAAACCAGACAACTTCAATACAACAGACAATGAACCCGTATTACGCATTGGCGGTTATAGCGCCCTGCTGATAACGGCTGTCGCCATCATTTCACTGTTGTGGGCCTGGCTGGAAATTCCACGTGACACCGAAGATCACGGTTATTTCGAATACCTGTTCTGGGGCAGCGGACATACGGTCCAGTTTGCCTATACACAGCTGATGCTGGTCAGCTGGTTATGGCTTTACGCTTCACTGGGAAAACGCATTGCCTTTAGCAGTAATATCATTGTAACCATCCTCATTATTGGCGCACTGCCGGTTTTACTGACACCCGTCATTCATGGTTTGTATGGCAGCTTCAGCGTGGAATACCGTCAACACTTTACCACCCTGATGCGTTTGGGTGGCGGCATTGCCGCTTTGCCTATTGGACTACTGGTTTTTATCGGGTTGATGAAAAAAGACATTCACCTGAACAATGATCAGATGCCGATCAACAATGCACTGATTGCCTCCATCCTGTTATTCGGAGCAGGTGGTGCACTGGGTTTTATGACCCATGGTGTCAACACCATTATTCCTGCACACTACCATGGTTCCATTGTCGGCGTGACGCTGGCATTCATGGGACTGACTTATTACCTGCTACCGCGTCTAGGCTTTAGTGCGCCGGTTTCAAAACTGGCTCGCAGTCAACCTTATATCTATGCATCAGGACAATTCATTCATATTTCTGCATTGGCCATTGGTGGCGCCATGGGTATCCAGAGAAAAACAGCCGGTGCTGCACAGGGACTGGACAGTTTTGCCGCCAAAGCTGTAATGGGCATCATGGGACTGGGCGGCCTTATCGCCATAATTGGTGGCATTGTGTTTCTGGTTGTGACGATTCGATGTATGATGAGCAGACAGGGGCATTAGCTCAGTTGGTAGAGCAGTTGACTCTTAATCAATTGGTCATAGGTTCGAATCCTATATGCCCCACCACTTTCCTTAAGCCAGCAGTCTTTTGAAATCATTGAGCCTGGCGGTCTGGTCATTTCCATTTGGTAACGCACTCATCATCTGGCAATGAACCATTCGTAAAGTTACCATGGCAACATGTTAATGCCTTCCAATAAAACCAGGATCGTCTGTACCATCGGTCCCGCCTCTGACAACGCAGCAACACTGGATGCCATGCTACGTGCCGGCATGAACGTTGCTCGTCTGAATTTTTCTCATGGTGATTTCGATTCCCACGCCCGAACGATAAAAAACCTGCGTGAAGCATCCGCACGTACCAAACTGCGCGTTGCAATCATGGCAGACCTGCCCGGTCCCAAAATGCGTATTGGCGAAATGGAACAGGAGCCAATTGAGCTGCACGAAGGCGACAAACTGACACTGACAACACGTGATATCGTTGGTAACAGGGAATACGTATCGGTCACACTTAAAGAATTGCCAGATATCGTGCAACCTGAAGATAAACTGTTTTTGAACGATGGACTGATTTCGTTACGTGTTGATTCTATCGATAATACCGATGTACTTTGTGAAGTACGTTCTGGCGGAGAATTACGAGCGCGCAAAGGCCTGAACCTGCCTGGTATTGAATTCAGCATGGGCGTTTTTACCACCCGGGATAAAGAATGCCTTGAATTTGCTGCCTCTCAAAAACTTGATGCTATCAGTCAAAGTTTTGTTAGCAGTGAAAAAGATATCCAGCAGGTAAGACAGGCGTGCACAGAACTTGATTTTAACCCTTTTATCATCGCAAAAATTGAACGCAGTAACGCACTGGATAACCTTGATGGAATATTACAGCAAGCCGATGGACTGATGGTGGCTCGCGGAGATCTTGGTGTTGAAACACCCATTTCCCGTATGGCCGTGATACAGAAAACTATCATGCGCAAAGCCAACCGTGCAGCCAAGCCCGTCATCACCGCAACCCAGATGCTGGAATCAATGACTACCAACCGTCGCCCCACACGCGCAGAAGCTACCGACGTTGCCAATGCCATTCTTGACGGTACTGATGCTGTCATGCTGTCCGGCGAATCTGCAATGGGAAAGTACCCGGTCGATGCCGTACAAATGCTTGCGCAGATTGCTACAGACACCGAGCCTTCGCGACAACCCAACGAGCGGGATCAACGCATGCGTGACGACACCTGCGTTACAGATCTGATTGCCCACAGCCTGCAGATGGCTATTCAACGCCTGCATCCTGTAGCTGTAATCATACCTACTCGCACGGGTAGCATGGCCAGAAATGTCGCACGCTTCAGGCCAAAAACATGGATTACCGCATTCAGCTGTCGTGAACAGACCTGTCAGAATCTGATGTTTTCGTACGGCGTGTTTCCGGTAGTTGTTAAAGAAGAGTTTCAGGACTGGGACCCATTCACGCGTGAATGGCTGAAAAAGCAGAACCGCACTGCAGGGCTTGCTGTGCTGACACAAGGACCATCACCTGAACACCCTGAAACCAGCCATCGCATGGAAGTATTAAATCTGAATGTCTTTAAGACTGATGGCTGATACTATTAATTTTTCGTTTCATTAGTCAGCAACCAGATGAGTTCAAGCAACATGGTGTTATCTACCTGCTCACTACTACATTTTGTTCTGTCCGTCTCGGTGCATATCACGACATTATTCAAAGCGATATTGCCATTCTCGTTGATGATGAGACGTCTGCTCTGGTCAACCACATAGGCAACCGCGGCCGACACCTCGCGCTTAGTCAAAGCTTCAAAGCCACCTTTAGCCGGCATCTTGCCATGTCCATTAATTGCATGGGAGATCAAGATAGTTAACGGCTTGTCTATGCGACTTTCCCAATCATAAACACTGCGTAGTTGAGGAGCATCAGATTCAACATCAGTATGGCATTTGGAACATTTATTCAGGAAAACACTTTTTCCCAGACCCAGGTTATGAAGACGAACATCAGGCTGCCTCTTGATGATCTCAGCAATTACATTGCCTGAACAGAGAACAGCCAAACAGA
>JABDQZ010000343.1 GCA_013041975.1 Gammaproteobacteria bacterium | reverse complement strand
GTCCAAGGCGCCTTTGTAAGTGCCCAGACCTGGGTAAAGGTAAAGGTATCCGAGTGCAAAGATAATAGTGATGTAGAACATCCACAGCCACCAGCGCGGCAGTGGGTTGTTATACTCCTGCAGGTCGCCATCCCAGGCATGACCGGTAACGTCACCCTCAGCGGATTCCCCGTCGCGTTTTTTCATTGTCCACCAGATCAGCCATACACAGGCCAAAATGTTGCCCACTGTGATTACAGTGATCCAGTTACTCCAAAATGAACTCATTTTTTGTTCTCCCGTTTAACTGTTGACTCATGCTGATCTTCATCAGCAAAAGGCAAGTTAGCGGCATCATCAAAGGATTTTTTCCGTCTTTTGCTGTAAGCCCAGATCACTATGCCGATGAAGGCAATAAATGCCAGAACCGTTTGCAGAGACCGAAAATCATTAATATCCATTGATATGTGCCCTTATAATGCCGTGCCAAGACCCTGAAGATAATGAACCAGTGCATCTGCTTCAGTCTTACCTTCAACTGCGGCCTTGGCATTTTTCATATCTTCATCAGTGTAGAGATTACACTTGGGACAGGTTGCTCCAATGGCGATGTTCAATGCAGCCATTTTTGCTGAAGTGTCATCACCGGTTAGCTTGGCATCAAACAGCCAAGAGTAGGCTGGCATATTGGACTCAGGCACTACATCACGGGGATTATAGAGATGAGCATATTGCCAGTCATCACTATAACGACCGCCAACACGTGCCAGGTCAGGACCGGTACGTTTTGAGCCCCACTGGAATGGGTGGTCGTAAACAGACTCACCGGCAACCGAGTAGTGACCGTAACGTTCCGTTTCAGCACGGAAAGGACGAATCATTTGTGAATGACAGTTGTAACAACCTTCACGGACATAGACATCACGGCCTTCGATTGCTAATGCGTCGTAACGCTCAACACCTTCGATAGGTTCGGTTGTCTCTTTCAGGAAGAATAATGGGAACCATTCAACAGCACCACCCGCCAAAGCAACGACGAGGACCAGTACTATCATCAGGCCGATATTTTTTTCTACGACTTCATGACTCATTGCAATATCCTCCTTAGTGAGCTGCTACTTGAGGGATGGCTTCATCTGCTTCACCCTTGTTGGAAATAGTTCTCACGACGTTGTAGATCATAATGAACATACCACTCAGGAACAGAATGCCACCCAGTAGACGGATATAGTAGAAAGGATAGGTTCTTTCTACAGACTCGATGAAGGAATAGGTCAGGGTGCCGTCAGCATTAACCGCGCGCCACATCAGACCTTGCATGACACCGGCAATCCACATCGCAGCGATGTAGAGAACGGTACCGATGGTTGCAATCCAGAAGTGCAGTTCAACCAGACCTTTGCTGAACATGCCTTCACGACCATACAGCTTAGGGAACAGTGAGTAGAGTGCGCCGATTGAAACCATGGCAACCCAGCCCAGAGCACCAGAGTGAACGTGACCTACCGTCCAGTCAGTGTAGTGAGAGAGTGCGTTTACTGTCTTGATTGACATCATTGGGCCTTCGAAAGTTGACATACCGTAGAAGGACAGTGAAACAATCAGGAATTTCAGCACAGGATCCGTTCTCAATTTGTGCCATGCGCCTGACAGCGTCATGATACCGTTGATCATACCACCCCAGGAAGGAGCCAGCAGGATCAGTGAGAAAACCATACCAACAGACTGTGTCCAGTTAGGCAGGGCAGTGTAGTGCAGGTGGTGAGGACCGGCCCACATGTAGGTAGAAACCAGTGCCCAGAAATGAACGACAGACAGACGGTAAGAGAAGACGGGACGGCCAGCCTGTTTAGGTACGAAGTAGTACATAATACCCAGGAAGCCGGCAGTCAGGAAGAAGCCTACCGCGTTATGCCCATACCACCACTGGATCATCGCATCGATGGCGCCAGGGTAGAGACTGTAACTTTTGGTCAGGGTAACAGGAATTGCAGCACTGTTAACCAGGTGCAGCAGGGCGACAACGAGGATGAAAGCGCCGTAGAACCAGTTTGCAACATAAATGTGTGGCGTTTTACGCTTTACGATAGTACCGAAGAAGACCAGGGCATATGATACCCATATTACGGTAATCAGCAGGTCAATCGGCCATTCCAACTCGGCGTACTCTTTACTGGATGTAATACCCAGTGGCAGTGTAATAGCCGCCAGAACGATAACCAGGTTCCAGCCCCAGAATGTCAGCGGTACCAGAGGTCCGCCCCATAGACGAGTCTGACAGGTACGTTGAACCACATAATAGGACGTGGCGAAAAGTGCAGAACCGCCAAAGGCGAAGATTACTGCGTTGGTATGCAATGGTCTCAGTCTGCCGTAAGACAGGAACGAGATACCATCAGTGAGTGTGGGAAATGCCAGTTGCGCAGCGACGATAACGCCAACAAGCATGCCCACAATACCCCAGATTACCGTCATAAAGGCAAACTGGCGCACAATCTTATAGTTGTACGTGGCCTGTGACTCCATTTGTATTGTCTCCAAAGCGTTGCATGATTATTGATATTGGTTTTTTTTTGGTGCGAGCACCACGTCTCAATTTTAGTTTATTGCCAGTTCGTTACAAGCGTAAATTGAGCAATAAAATAAAAATTTAGACCGGCGTAATATGATGGAATACTAAAATTGATTCATTGATATGTATCAATTAATTTACAGGGATTGCAGGGAAAATGACCTGGAACAGGTTTGCCCGGAGAATCAGGCTGAATTCTGGTGATTATTCTGTCGTGGTGAACTGTCGCAAATACCCTTTAATGCTTCCAGGTCGAGCAGCTCGATATGTTTACGCTCCACTTTGAGAATGCCTTCATCCTGAAAACGGGTAAAAAGGCGGCTGACAGTTTCTACAGCAAGCCCGAGATAGTTGCCTATTTCATTACGCGACATGCTCAGGTTAAACTCGGTGGCTGAAAATCCACGTTGCTTGTAACGCTGGGAAAGGCTTAACAGAAAGGTTGCCAGTCTTTCATCAGCATTGCGTTTGCCCAGCAGGATTAACATGTTGGATTCATTGGTAATTTCACGGCTCATCAGACGGAACATCTGGTGCTGGAGACTGGGTATTTCTACAGAAAGTTTTTCCAGTTTTTCGTAGGGGATCAGGCAAACTGCAGTGGTTTCCAGTACCTTTGCGGTACAGCCATGTGAGCCCGTTTCAATCGCATCAAGACCAATAATCTCTCCGGGTAAATGAAAGCCCAGCACCTGATCGGAGCCATCTTCACGCGAGATGTAGGTTTTGATAGAGCCGGTTTTTACGGCATAAATCCCCTTGAAAGTATCACCTTCACGAAACAGGTAATCATTTCGGTGATGGGGTTTGGTGCGGTTGATGATCTGGTCAAGACGGGTTACATCCTTCTCATCCAGCCCCATAGGTAAGCAGAGACGGGACAGACTGCAATTTTCACAGGCAACTTTAAGGTCATTAAGTGTTACAACTGTTGGTTTTGTCATAAGTTTATGTCTACAAGTTGTGCCCGTTTATAATATTTGCTTATTGACTAATTCTGGCTTGTTCCGACCATGATGACAAGTTTTTATTGATCTGGATCAATATTTTAAAGTTGTGGAAAAGTTGCAGGCAAAAAAAACCCCGCGTTGAAATGCGGGGTTTTTATCAGCAAATGCGGGTATAGCTTATTTTGCCGGAGCTTGAGGTGCAGGCGGAGCACCGTATGGGGCTCTTGGGCCGTAAGGGTTTTGTCCGTAAGGAGCTGCGCCTGGGCCTGGGCCATAGCCGTAACCTCTTGGTGCGCCGTAGCCACCGTAGCCTGGGTAGCTGTTCTGGTAGCCGTAGCCACGGCCATCACCTGAACCGTAGGCGTTGCCATATGAGTTACCATAGCCATCGCCACGCCATGCACTGTCGCCGCGACCGCGACCACGGAAGTTCATGGAAAACTCGCTGTCCATGTCGCCGGAACCCGAAGCATCGCCACGACCATAACCGTCGCCTGAACCATAGCCGCGACCATCGAAACGACCATCACTGCTGTAGTTGCCATTGTCGCTGTCCCAAAAGGCTGAAGCAGTGGTTGAAGCCATAGCGGTAACGATCGCTATACTGAGGATTTTTTTCATAAATTTACTCCAAAAATTTTATTTTAGGTAAGTGTTTTTGAAACGTTCCCTGTCAAGCGATTCCGATAAATCGGTAATTTTCAGGGCCGAGACGATTTACTGCCAGAAAAAATTCATAGCAATTAGACTATAGACGAGAAATCCGACTATGAAAACAAAATTTCTTTTAGTGTTTTTTTTGGGGTTTTATTTGAGGGAAAGTCTGCCTTCTGTTAATGTTAGCCTCCGTCGTGACATCACTTCTGACGGTTCTCAATAACTAATGGCAAAATATATTTTTATCACTGGCGGTGTTGTTTCCTCATTGGGCAAGGGCATTGCATCTGCATCACTGGGCGCACTACTTGAAGCGCGTGGCCTCAAGGTCACGATGATCAAGCTGGATCCATATATTAATGTTGATCCTGGTACCATGAGTCCATTTCAGCATGGCGAGGTTTTTGTCACCGAAGACGGTGCCGAGACTGATCTTGACCTGGGACATTATGAGCGTTTTATCCACACCACCATGACCCGTAACAACAACTTTACCACGGGACAGATTTATGAAAGCGTTATCCGTAAGGAGAGGCGAGGTGAATATCTTGGTGGAACGGTTCAGGTCATCCCGCATATTACGGACGAAATCAAGGCCAGCATAAAGCTGGGGGCAGGCGATTCTGATATCGCCATGATCGAGATTGGCGGTACGGTAGGTGATATCGAGTCTTTACCGTTTCTTGAAGCCATTCGTCAGCTGGGTGTTGAGCTGGGGCATGAAAATGCACTGTTCATGCATCTGACACTGGTGCCCTATATCCCAACTTCCGGCGAAATCAAAACCAAACCAACCCAGCATTCGGTCAAGGAATTGCGCTCAATTGGTATCCAGCCGGATATCCTGTTGTGTCGTGCGGCTGAAGAACTGCCGGAAAATGAAAGGAAGAAAATTGCGCTTTTTACCAATGTACAGGAAAAAGCAGTGATTTCAGCGGTCGATGCAGATTGTATTTACAGAATTCCTTCACTGTTGCACGAACAGGAACTGGACCAGATTGTCGTGGACCAGTTCAGGCTGGATGTTCCGTCTGCCAACCTGGATGACTGGGATCATGTAGTGGAAGGACTGATGAACCCGCCATCGGCAGTCGATATTGCCATGGTTGGCAAATATGTGGACCTGACAGAATCATACAAATCCCTGAATGAAGCACTTTCTCATGCGGGCATCAGCAACAACGTCAAGGTCAACATCCATTATATCGATTCAGTGGAGATTGAAGAAAAGGGCGCTTCAGTCCTTGAGGGCATGCATGCGATTCTGGTGCCAGGTGGTTTTGGTAATCGAGGTGTTGAAGGTAAGATCCAGGCAGTGCAATATGCCCGTGAAAACAACGTGCCATATTTGGGTATCTGCCTCGGGATGCAGGTAGCTGTCATTGAATTTGCGCGTAATGTATTGGGTCTGGATAAAGCTCACAGTACCGAGTTTGATCCTACAACACCACATCCTGTTATTGGTCTGATCTCTGAATGGCAGGATGCAGATGGTTCTGTTCAGCAACGTACAGAAGAGTCAGATCTTGGTGGCACCATGCGTCTGGGTGGCCAGGAATGCAAGCTGTCGATTAACTCGAAAGCCTATCAGGCCTACCAGAAAGATGTAATTACTGAGCGTCATCGTCATCGCTACGAGTTTAACAATCGCTATCGTCAGTCCTTGACTGAAAATGGACTGCATATTGCAGGGTTGTCGATTGACAATGAACTGGTGGAGATCGTTGAAATTGATGATCATCCATGGTTTGTGGCTTGTCAGTTTCATCCTGAATTTACCTCCACACCACGTGACGGACATCCGTTATTCAGTGGTTTTATCCATGCAGCTGTCGATCACGCTGGTACAGATGTGCAAGACAGTAACGAGGAGGCACTTGTCTCATGAAACTTTGTCATTTTGAAGCAGGACTTGATAAGCCTATCTTTCTGATCGCAGGTACCTGTGTTATCGAATCGGAACAGATGGCTATGGACACCGCCGGACAGTTGAAAGAAATCACTGGCTCTCTGGGAATCCCTTTTATCTACAAATCATCGTTTGACAAGGCCAATCGTTCGTCACACGAATCTCATCGCGGTCCGGGGATAGAAGAAGGGCTGCGTATATTGCAAAAGGTAAAAGACGATATTGGTGTACCGGTGTTAACGGATGTTCATGAAGATACGCCTTTGAATGAAGTGGCTTCTGTCGTTGATGTACTGCAGACCCCGGCATTTTTGTGCCGCCAGACCAATTTTATTCTGGATGTTGCCAATCAGGGCAAGCCGGTAAATATCAAGAAAGGGCAATTTTTGGCACCATGGGATATGGTCAATGTGGTTAACAAGGCCAAATCAACGGGCAATGAGCAGATCATGGTGTGTGAACGCGGTGCATCATTTGGTTACAACAACCTTGTCTCAGATATGCGTTCACTGGCCGTTATGCGCGATACAGATTGCCCGGTTGTTTTTGATGCGACACATTCAGTGCAGTTACCGGGCGGACAAGGTACCACCTCCGGCGGGCAGCGAGAGCATGTTCCGGTTTTGGCACGCGCAGCAACGGCTGTGGGTATAGCAGGTTTATTCATGGAAACGCATCCTGATCCTGAATGTGCCTTGAGTGACGGGCCTAATTCATGGCCTCTGGGCAGGATAAAAGAATTACTGGCAACACTTGTTTCCATCGATCGTACTGTAAAAGATACAGGTCTGATTGAAACAACCTTGTGATGGGTGCATGCCATATTTAGCTACCTCTGCTCAAATAGAGGAACTAACAGATTTTGAAGTATCAATTAAACAGGAAAGGAAAATGTCTGAAATTGTCGATATTCGCGCGCGCGAAATTCTGGATTCCAGGGGGAATCCCACCATTGAGGCTGACGTCATCACCAAAGATGGTGCATGGGGTAGAGCCGTAGCACCATCAGGTGCATCAACTGGATCACGTGAGGCACTGGAACTTCGTGATGGGGATAAAAGCCGTTACCTCGGTAAAGGTGTTCTCAAAGCTGTAGCCAACGCTAACGGTGAAATCCGTGACAAGTTGCTGGGCATGAATGTTGAAGATCAGGCGGCTATCGACACCAGCATGATTGAACTGGATGGCACGGATAACAAATCCCGCCTTGGCGCCAATTCGACACTGGCTGTTTCACTGGCTGCTGCACATGCTACGGCACAGGAGAAAGGCATGCCGTTGTATCAGTCACTGGGTACTGGCGAATATCGTTTACCTGTGCCGATGATGAATATCATCAATGGCGGTGAGCATGCCGATAACAGTGTTGACCTGCAGGAGTTCATGATTCTGCCTGTCGCAGCAGGTTCTATCCGCGAAGCCATTCGTTACGGCGCCGAAATTTTCCATGCATTGAAATCCGTACTCGGTGGCAAAGGGCTCGCAACAACGGTTGGTGATGAAGGGGGCTTTGCTCCAAACCTGCGTTCCAATGTCGAGGCTGTCGAAGTGATTCTAGAAGCTATCGAAAAGGCCGGTTTTGCTGCAGGTAAGGAAATCTACCTTGGACTGGATGCGGCCAGTTCCGAATTCTACAAAGATGGCACATATACGCTGGCTTCTGAAGGCAAGTCTTTCGATTCTGCTGGCTTTATTGATTACCTGGCTGACTGGGTAGACCAGTATCCGATTATATCTATTGAAGATGGTCTGGATGAAAGTGACTGGGATGGCTGGAAATTATTAACCGATAAACTGGGCGATAAAATCCAGTTAGTTGGTGATGATTTGTTTGTCACCAATCCAAAGATTTTCGAAGAAGGCATCGATAAAGGTATCGCCAATTCCATTCTCATCAAGTTCAACCAGATCGGTACCCTTAGCGAAACGCTCGAAGCCATTAAAATGGGACATGATGCCGGTTATTCTGCCGTGGTGTCGCATCGTTCAGGCGAAACAGAAGACACTACCATTGCTGATCTGGTGGTTGCCACCAACACCGGACAGATCAAGACAGGCTCATTGTCGCGTTCTGATCGTGTTGCCAAGTACAACCAGTTGATGCGCATAGAAGACCAGTTGGGTACTGATGCCAAGTATGCCGGTTTTGAAGCTTTTCCAGGGTTGAAGTGATTCATTGCGTTTTCTGCTGGCACTGCTTCTGCTGATTTTTCTTGCCCTGCAATACCGCCTGTGGGTCGGTGAGGGCAGTTATGCCGAAGTCAGGCATCTCCAGCAGGAAATTGCAAACAGGAAAGCGGACCTGAAACGCATGGAAAAGGAAAACCAGGAACTGCGTGCCGAGATTGAGGACCTGAAAAAAGGACTTGAGGCTATTCAGGAGCGCGCCCGCAGTGAACTGGGCATGATCAAAGAAGGTGAAACCTATTTCCAGATTGTTGAGCCGCAACCGTTGAAAGATGACTGATTCGTTATCTTACTGGGCTATAGTTCCTGCTGCAGGCATTGGCAAACGTATGGGAGCCGCCATACCCAAACAATACCTGTCATTGGCCGGCAAAACCGTGCTGGATGTTACGCTGGGACGATTACTGGATCATCCGGATATCGAAGGTATAGTGATTGCCATTTCTTCTTCTGATGAATGGTGGCCTGATTCCGGCTACGCTTCTCATCCGAATGTCATCAAGGCCGATGGAGGTAAAGAGCGTCGTGACTCGGTTCTTAATGCACTGATCAGGCTGCAATCAGACGTTGATAATGAAACCCGTGTACTTGTACATGATGCCGCACGTCCTTGTGTTCGCCAGGAAGATATCAGTAAATTGATTCAGAGCGCAGGGCATTCAGATGACGGCGGCCTGCTGGGTATGCCTGTCAGGGATACCATGAAGCGTACAACGGTAGACAGGCAGGTGAGTGCTACAGTAGAGCGAGATAATCTGTGGCATGCCTTTACCCCGCAATTGTTCAGACTTGATTTACTGCGGCGTGCATTGCATTCTGCACTGGAAAGCGGTCGGCAAGTCACTGATGAGGCGAGTGCCATGGAGCTGCTTGGTTACAAACCGCTGATGGTGGAAGGCAAGGCTGACAACCTAAAAATCACCCGTCCGGAAGATCTTTCGCTAGCCGAATATTTTCTGAATAATCAGTAATTGATATTACATTTTATCTGCCGATTTCTCCTGCCTACGAGAGGATGACGACGCAGAAACAAATCTAGGAAACCACGATGAGCAAACTCGAAACTGCAATCAGCCTTATTGATGAAGCGAACAGCAAAGACCCAAACCAGGAAACTGATAATGAGGGTAAAAGCTGGCCCAAAGAGTCACTTTATTCTTTTCGAATGAGTGACATGTTGCAACGCTATAGACCTGATGCTGATGACGCCATAAAGATTGGTGTACGCGCCCAGCATGTTGAACGCTGGAAATCATCCAGACAGGATTATGCGGAAGGCAGGCAGGGATATCTTCAGTGGCGAGTCAATCTGTACAAGTTTCATGCAGAAACTGCGGGCAATTTCATGGCTGAAGCCGGTTATGATGAAGAAACCATTGAAAGGGTAAAAAAGGCTGTCGGTAAACGCGCCGTAAAAGTCAATCCGGACGCTCAAATACTGGAAGATGTCGCCAGCATGGTATTTATCGAATACTACATGCAGCCTTTTGCCGACAAGCATCCTGAATACAGTGAAGAAAAGTGGATCGATATCATCCAGAAAACCTGGAAAAAAATGTCTGACCAGGCGCATCAGTTTGTGCTTGATGGTAATGTGAAGTTATCCGAACCACTGGTACCGGTGATACAAAAAGCACTCTCCTGATCCAGATCAAGTTTTTAGGCAGTTAACAAAGTGTATGGTTTAATTAATAATGACTTCGGGATGAAGTTTCTGATAATTAGCTAAAGCGAGCAGAATATGCAAAGAGTTGAATGGACAGAAGAATATGAGCTGGGTATCGATGTTATCGATGGTCAGCACAAAAGTATTGTTGACTACATCAACAAGCTGGCTGATGCAGGCCCGGATATTACCTCAGAACAACTCGCTGAGGTGGTAGATTCATTACTGGATTACACCTATTCACATTTTGCATTTGAAGAAGCATTGATGGAAGAAGCGGGTTACGAGAACCTTATTGCCCATCAGAAAACGCACGAGGCCTTTACTGATCGCGTCAAAGAGCTACATGGCCGTTTTTGTGAAGGAGAAAGCGTAAATGAAGAAATGGGTGAGCTGTTAAAAAACTGGCTGCTGAACCATATCAAGGAAGATGACAGAAGCTACGCGTCACTGGTGAAAAAAAACCTGTCTGAAAATGGAGGTCACGCGTTGACCAGTGTTATTAGTCGTTTTTTCTGATTCCCAGGATAGTAAGCGAGTTTTCATAAATTTTTTCTGCCAGATAATCTTCCGGTTGCTGGCGAATCTCAGCCAAGGATTTCAATACTTCGGGCAGATATTCAGGACTGTTTCTTTCTCCCTGGTGACTGGCACCTGTCATATCCGGGGCATCTGTTTCCAGTACTATCGCTTCAATAGGCAGTTGTTTTGCCAGAGTGCGTAGTTTGGATGACTTTTCATATGTCAGCATACCGCCGAAACCCAGCTTAAAGCCCAGTTCGATTAGTTTTTCGGCCTGTTGCAGACTGCCATTGAAGGCATGAATGATTCCACCAGACTCAAAACTGACTGCTTTAACTATTCGAATAACATCGTCATGTGATTTTCTGGCATGAACAATAATCGGTAGTGAAAACGCTTTAGCAATTTTGACTTGAGCTTCAAAAAAATAAAGCTGTTTTTCCTTGTTTAGTGTTTTATCAAAATAATCCAGTCCAATTTCACCCACTGCGATGGCATTTTCTTTTTCAAGCATGTCTCGAAGTATTGTTAAATCTTTATCCTGATGTTGGTCGATAAAATATGGGTGCAGACCCAGGGCGTATTCAATGCTGCTATGTTTATCGGCGAAATTCAGGAGTTCAGGCCATTTAACTGCTGTGACTCCGGGCACGATGAACTGATTAACACCAGCGTTTTGGGCAGCCTGGATGACTTGTACAAGATCGGTGTTAAATACTTCAAAATCCAGATGACAGTGGGTATCAATCAGTTTCATAATTTATTTTATTACGGTGTTTCCGATATATAATCAATCGAATTACTTAACTAGGATATACCAATAATGAGAATAGGCCACGGCTACGATGCTCACCAGTTTGAACAGGGACGAAAGCTCATTTTGTGTGGAGTGAAAATTGAAAGTGATGTGGGGTTGAAAGCACACTCTGATGGGGATGTGGCCATCCATGCACTTTGTGATGCCCTGTTGGGTGCAGCAGCACTTGGCGATATTGGCAAACATTTTCCTGACAGTTCAGCAGATTTTAAAAATATTGATAGCCGTATGTTGTTGCGTAACGTTGTTGAACTTCTGCAAACAAATAACTATACCGTTCAAAATGCAGACATCACCATTGTGGCTCAAGCCCCAAGGCTTGCTGCCTATATTGATCAAATGAAAGAAACCATGGCAGAAGATTTGAAAATCGAACCAGGCTCCATGAATGTCAAAGCGACAACGACAGAGCACATGGGTTTTGTCGGGCGCAAGGAAGGTATTGCGAGTTACGCAGTAGTACTACTGAATGAAATCCTATAACGCACTCTATCCTGATCAGTTGGCTTATGCGTTTGGTGGAGCATGCATTTCCGGAAAGATCAGGACAATCCCAGAAGATTTTCAGGTTGATGAAGTTCCCGGGTTTATACCCGATGGTAAAGGTGATCATGTCTACCTGAAAATTCGTAAAACCGGCCTGACGACAAATGCTGTTGCCAGAAAGTTACGTGATTTTTGCAAGGTTCAGTCGCGCGATGTTGGTTATGCCGGTATGAAAGACAAACATGCCGTCACCACGCAGACATTATCAATCAATCTTGCAGGAATACATGAGCCTGACTGGTCTGAGCTTGAGTCGGATTCAATCAATGTCATAGAAATTTCACGTCACCCCCGAAAACTCAAACGGGGTGTGTTAAAAGGCAATCGTTTCAAACTTGTCATAAGAGAGCTTGAAGGCAGTCTTGAGTGTGTTGAACAACGTTTACAACAGATCAAGATACAGGGAGTACCCAACTATTTCGGTGTGCAGCGCTTTGGAAATGAGGGAGCTAATATCGATAAAGCCTGGCGTTTATTCAATGAGCCTGGTATGCGGGTTAAACGGGATGAACGCAGTATCCTGTTTTCTTCAGTGCGTTCCATGCTGTTTAACGCGGTATTGTGTGAAAGGGTTAAACAGGAAAACTGGTCGCAACTACTGGAAGGTGAAGTGATCAATCTTGATGGCACCGAACGTCATTTTCTGGAAGCAGTCGACGAGGTACTGATCAAACGTGCATCAGAACTGGATGTGCATCCGACCGGGCCGTTACCGGGTATTGATTCACGTGCAATCAGACCCGCCGCAGTAGCTGGAGAGATCGAAACAGCTGTTCTGAATCAATATCAGGAATGGTTTGCGGGCCTGGAAAATTTCCGCCTTGAACACGCACGCAGGGCGTTGCGTATTGCGGTACGAAATCTGGAGTGGCACTTTAATGGAAACGCGCTGACTCTGGCGTTTGACCTGACATCTGGTGCTTATGCAACGGTGGTATTAAGGGAGTTTCTTAACGAAAAGCTTGAGTATCAGGCTCCAGCCTGATATTTCATCTTGTTTTCGCTGTAAGACTCTACGACCTGGTCAATCTGTGACTGATCGAATTCGCGCAGGCCGCTAAGCAGCAGTTTTTTCACGCCCTTGCCGACTATTTCATCATCGCATTTCACCAGAAAGGTAATAGCCACATCGCCGCGCTTGCCATTCACTTTAAGCGAAGTGTCTGATAATTCCAGTGAAGGCTCGGTGAGATCCACACTCTTCAGATCAACCGACATGCTTTCGTACATCACCAGTGGTCTGGCTGGATTGATCATGACATTGTGTTCTGCCATTAACGGTACCAGCAGGTGAGGGAAGGTATGGCCCGAGAAGGCAACATAACTTTTTACGAAGCGCTCAATCAGGTCCATGTTATGAGAGGTATCGCCCCGGCGATCGATATAAAGATATTCCTTGCCGTTATCACCGGTAATGGAGATACGCTTTTCATCAGATTCGGGGAAGTGTAGAAGCACATCCTTGCCAACCATGCCGGCAAAGGTGAAACACATTTCCTGGCTCAGACCATATTTTTCCAGAAACAGGGAAAACAGCAGATCGCCGGGCACACAGAAACGTTTGGCATCAGGATCGTGGATCGGGTTGAAATCATCCGCAATCAGTTTTGCAAAATTACTTGCCTGGTCAGGAGATACCAGCGTTTTGTTATCTTCCAGTTTGTAGAAGTCGCGCAAAAACATAGTGATTAGTATTTTATATGGGATTTTTATCCAGTTAAAGATGCAGGATACCCTGGTCGTATAAATCATCCCGGATATCATCCAGTTCGATTTCGCTAATACCCAGATATCCCAAAACCTTGGCTTTGATACGCTCAAATTCATAATCAATTTCAGTCTCACCCGGCGTGGAATAGGTGCCGCACAGGTGTTCGGCAATTTTCAACGTGGCAAGCAGGTTTTTCTTGGTGGTTTCTGCTCCCTGGTTCAGGTCAAGGATTTCTTCGACCTTGTGGTGATCTGCGATGGCCTGGCAAATGTCCGTTGGCAGTTTCCAGGATTTGGC